>NZ_JBKORL010000069.1:0-1562 GCF_047314525.1 Shewanella sp. BJSY2023SW007
ATAGAAGGGGGTGTCCTCAAGACTGACTTGAGCATATCTTGGCCTCGGCATGGCATCCTTTCCTTTTCAAAGGCTCCATTCAAGCCTAGACAAGGTGCCAACAATCTGCCAAGAATTATGGGTGTCTCCATTTTGCCTTTTGGTGTACTACTTCCCTTAGTGACTCTAAATTTACTGGTTGGAGTTAATTTTAAGTGGTCTAACTTTTGGTTTAGTTCGTTTGAGTACTTTGTTTTATTTTCAACAATGTTTCCATATCTATGGGCATGTAAGTTCTTGTTTAACAAAGTTAAGAAGTTGAACTTTGCATAAACGGCTACCAAACGACTATGGCGTCAATCCTTTATTTTGGGCGATGTTTTGGTCCCACATGATGCCATCTCGAAGCATAGAGTTTAGGATGACCACCATCTTGCGAACGCAAACAACAAAAAAGAAACAACAAAGACACCCATTATTAGCTGAGTGAAGACTCTAGTTGCCTGGATCACAGAAACACTGATGTTTTCACTGGGAGAAAATCATCTTTCAAGCCTTTTGAGGGCCATTCAGTTATTGAAATGAGCGCAAAAGTCGAATTTCAGACACGGTGGAGGTCGGACAAAGTTCGATTGGAGAGAAATATCTTGGAGCCTCGGGAATTCAGCTAAACAACTTCTGACAATTAGCGGCCCCTTGTCTTCGTCGTCGTTGTAGGTGAGTACAGTAGTCCGTAAGAGACTCCAGTGTACCAACCGGCCCTTTGAACAAAGACAACAATGCCAAGAATTATGGGTGTCTCCATTTTGCGCTGAAACATGGAGGGAGGGTTAGCACGGTTCAAATCTCGCATTTTTGCGTGAAATAGGTTCGATTTCATCAAACCTCTACAATTCATGGATATTTTTCTACCTCCGGGTGCTCAAATCCCCTACTGGTGCTTGAACGCAGACTGAAAGAAGATTAAGTTATTGTTTTACAGTGGGTGGCTTGATTTTTAAGCATGAAATAGGTTCGATTTTATTAAACCTCTGCAACTCTCGGATATCTTTCTACCTCCGGGTGCTCAAATCCCCTACTGGTGCTTGAACGCAGACAGAAAGAAGATTAAGTTATTGTTTTACAGTGGGTGGCTTGATTTTTATGTGTGGATTTGAATCTGCTAACAAGTTAAGGAGATGTAGTGTAAATGAGTGATGATTTATATGAGGTTATATATTTCGACCAACATTTGATTCTTAAAAAAAGCTTATATGAACAAGTGCCTCATAGTGGATTAAATGTGGCTTTTAGTTCTAAGGAAGGTGTTATTCTTAGACCTCATATATATTTTCGCCCTATCAATATGACTGATACTTTTAATGAATATAAGTTCTCTGAACTAATATTTGAATGTTACGAAGGAATGGCCAATGTTGTTTCTCAATTAGTTGAAGAGAACGATGAGGCCCGAATTCAGATAATAAGTGCACCACTCATGGTTAAACTGTGAGGAGAGATCAACTGCCTGTTGGTGATACTCTGTAGTCGCCAAACAAACATGAGTAGTTACCATGAATTACAAGCAGTTGATCGAGGGACAA
>NZ_JBKORL010000070.1:0-21603 GCF_047314525.1 Shewanella sp. BJSY2023SW007
AAGAAGGCACAGTGCTCTGGGCTATATCAGTCCAGAAAACTACGAACTAAAGAGTGTTGCTTAGTAGCGTGTCCTGTATTAGCGGTGCGGATCATATTGAAGCTCGCTTACTGACGAAGACGATAAAAGGTAAGTCGGTTTCCATTTTGACCTCATTAACGGACCCATTGCGTTATCCGGGGGCAGAGATAGCGGATTTATATGCCCATCGATGGGAGATAGAAGTGGGCTATCGGGAGATGAAGCAGCATCTTCTGGAGAGTCGCTTTACGTTACGCAGTCAATTGCCAGAGCTGGTTATCCAAGAATTGTGGGGAGTACTGTTGGCCTATAACCTCATCAGATACAAGATGGTGTTGATGGCTAAAAGCTTACCGTCGTTACATCCGAACCAATTAAGCTTTAGAGATGCGTCGAGTTATATCATTTTTAAACTGACTCAGCTGTCATCTCAAACGCCTGGGAATGTCCCGAGAGATGTCTTGGACATAGTGCGTAATGCGAGGCAGTTCAAGCTTGATGGGAAACGGGATAGAGCCTATCCACGTGCGTTAAAAATGAGTAAAAACAAGTATCCCATTAAGCCTAAGAAAAATGCCGTTCACACTAAGTGAACGGCATTACGCGTAGCGGGGTTTTTGTACAAAAGTTTGCTTACTCGTCCAAGAAAGACTTGAGGATTTCCGAGCGGCTCGGGTGACGCAGCTTACGCAGTGCCTTGGCCTCAATCTGACGAATACGTTCTCGGGTAACGTCGAACTGCTTGCCCACTTCCTCTAGGGTGTGGTCAGTGTTCATGTCGATACCAAAACGCATTCTGAGGACCTTGGCTTCACGGGCCGTCAGGCCAGCAAGCACTTCATGAGTGGCACTCTTGAGGCTTTCGCTGGTGGCGCTGTCCAGTGGCAGCTCGAGGGTAGTATCCTCGATGAAATCCCCCAGATGCGAATCTTCGTCGTCCCCGATAGGGGTCTCCATGGAGATAGGCTCTTTGGCGATTTTCAGCACTTTGCGGATCTTGTCTTCCGGCATCATCATCCGCTCGGCCAGCTCTTCAGGAGAAGGCTCGCGTCCCATTTCCTGCAGCATCTGCCGCGAGATACGGTTGAGCTTGTTGATGGTCTCTATCATGTGTACCGGGATACGTATGGTACGGGCCTGGTCCGCGATTGAACGGGTAATAGCCTGACGGATCCACCAGGTAGCATAGGTAGAGAACTTATAACCACGACGATATTCAAACTTGTCTACAGCCTTCATCAGACCTATGTTGCCCTCCTGGATCAGATCCAGGAACTGCAGGCCACGGTTGGTGTATTTCTTGGCGATAGAAATAACCAGACGCAAGTTGGCTTCAACCATTTCCTTCTTGGCACGGCGAGCCTTGGCTTCACCTATGCTCATGCGGCGGTTGATGTCTTTGATTGAGGCGATAGACAGGCCGGTTTCGGCTTCGATGGCTTCCAGCTTGGCGCGGCAGCGCAGCACGTCTTCCTCGACCATTTTCAGGCCTTCGGCGTATGGCTTGCCGGAGTTCATCTCGGCGTTGAACCAGCTGATATCGGTTTCGTTGCCGGTGAAGAGCTTAACAAAGTTCTTCTTCGGCATTTTGGCTTGTTCAACACAAAGCTTGAGGATCAGGCGTTCCTGAACCCGAACTTTGTCCATCATGCTGCGCATGCTCTTGACCAGACGGTCAAACTGCTTGGGCACCAGACGGAACTCTTTGAAAATCTCGCCAATGTGAAACAGGGTGGCGACTGACTCGGGATGATCGCGTCCCTTGAGTTCGATGAGTTTCAGTGAGTTTTCGTAGACGGTGCGTAGTTGCCCAAAACGCTCACGGGCTTCTTCCGGATCCGGACCTTTTGAGCCTTCATCTTCGGAATCGCTGTCGTCATCGTCATCATCGTCGTCCATATCATCTTCATCATCCAGATCTTCATCGGATAACTCTGAGCCAATATGGGTGGCGCTTGGGCCTACATTGTCTTCATCGGGATTGACAAATCCAGAGATAATGTCGGACAGGCGGATCTCTTCGGCCTCGAACTGATCAAACTGTTCGAGGATCATGGCGATTGCCTGTGGGTACTCGGCGACTGAGCTCTGTACCGTGTTGATGCCTTCTTCGATACGCTTGGCGATCTGAATTTCACCTTCGCGGGTCAGCAGTTCCACTGTTCCCATTTCACGCATATACATGCGTACAGGATCTGTGGTACGGCCCAATTCGCTCTCTACAGAGGCGAGGGCAGCAGCTGCTTCCTCGGCGGCATCTTCATCCGTGCTGTCTTCCGACATCATAATGTCATCGACATCCGGTGCTTCTTCAAACACTCGGATACCCATGTCATTTATCATCTGGATAATATCTTCGATCTGGTCAGAATCGACCATATCTGCAGGCAAGTGGTCATTCACTTCTGCATAGGTTAGGTAACCTTGCTCTTTGCCTTTGGCGAGCAACAGTTTAAGTTGCGACTGCGGAGTTTGATCCATAGATATCATCCAAGTTGGGTAACTGTTACAACGATGGGCAGCGGCCTGGGGCTCTTGCCGCACAAATCGTCAATTATAGCCATGTGCGCATCCCTGTGCTAGTCCGGCGACCGGACCCATAAATTGAGAGAGCTTATTGGCAGCTTTTCATGGCTGCGATTAGCTTCTTAAGCTGTATTTTCTCTTCTTTAGTATGGGTCTGTTTCAGACTTAATTCCTGGTAACGTTGCTCAATGTATTGATTATTCAGCCATACCAGGGATTTTTTGAACTCTTGCTCCAGGTTTTCATCCGCCACTTGATGCTCCCATTGGGCCAGTTTTCTCAGGGCGGAAAATTCGTCCGTATCCCTGAATTGCTCAAGTAGTTGTGCGCTGTTCATCTTCTGGGCGCGAGTCAAATCCAGTAATTCGACCAGCAAGTCTATGCCGGCCATCTGCAAATGCTTAAGAGCCGGTTGGGGGATCAAATTCAGCCCCAACTGTGGGTGTTGTACCAGCAAGGCGACGGCGAGTCGCAGCGGGGTACCCCGGCCCTTAAGCGCTTTATGCCGGGCAGAAGCCACCCCTTGGGGGCTCTTGAATCCCAGCTTTTTCTTTAGATCATCTGCGCTGTTCATGCCGAGCCTGTGTGACAGGTCTTCGAGCAATAGATTTTGCAGCACAGTGTCTTGAATCTTTTCAATCAGAGCAATGGCTTGCTTGGCCAGGTTGCCCTTGTCTGTCCCGTATTTTGTGGTCAGGGTATCGAACAGAAACCCTGTCAGTGTTTGCGCTTCATCTATCAATGCTTCGAAGGCTTCTTTGCCTGTCTTGCGCACCATGGAGTCGGGATCTTCCCCCTGGGGCAAAAACATAAAGCGCACTGTATCGCCGGGCTTCAGCAGTGGCAGGGCGGTTTCCAGTGCGCGCCAGGCTGCTTCTTTACCCGCGTTGTCTCCGTCATAACAGCAAACCACTTCTTTGGCGCTGCGCAGCAACAACTGAAACTGTTCGGCCGTGGTTGAGGTGCCCAGTGAGGCTACCGCATAATCGACCCCAAATTGCGCCAGCGCTACCACGTCCATATAACCTTCGACAATCAGCACTTGCCGAGGTTCTCTGTGGGCTTGTTTCAGCTCATACAGACCGTAAAGCTCATTACCCTTATGAAATATGGGCGTTTCCGGAGAATTCAAGTACTTGGGGGTACCATCTCCCAATACCCTGCCACCAAAGGCTATCACCCGGCCGCGCCTATCGCGGATCGGGAACATCAGTCTGTCACGGAAGCGGTCATAACGCTTACCGTTGTCGTTGCTGATGATCATCCCCGCAGTCAACAGCTTGTCCTGCGACTCTTGCTGCGAGCGGTAACGGCTCAGTAAACCGTCCCAGCCATCGGGGGCAAAGCCTATGCCGAAGCGTTCGACGACCTGGTCTGATAACCCACGAAAGGCCAGATAGTCCAACACCTTCTGTTTGTCCTGGTGTTGTCTGAGCTGGCTTTGATAATACCTGTTGGCCTCTTCCATCAACTGATAGAGATCGCGGCTGAGCCCTTCGTCACGACGACGGTTGGGGTTATTCTCCCGCGGCACTTCCAACCCCAGTTGGCTTGCCAGCTCCTCAATAGCATCGAGGAACTCGAGACGGTCATACTCCATGATGAAGTCGATGGCATTGCCATGGGCTCCACAGCCGAAGCAATGGTAAAACTGTTTGTCTCTGCTGACGGTGAAAGAGGGTGATTTTTCACTGTGGAAAGGGCAACAGGCAGAATAATTCTTACCCGCTTTTTTAAGGGGTACTTTGTGATCAATAAGATCAACTATGTCTGTGCGAGCAATCAGCTCATTGATAAAATCACGAGGTATAGCCATCAGACTGAGTCATGCACCCTTGACCGATGTAAACAAACAAGCCGCGCAGATGCACGGCTTGTTCATACGTGGAAACCCGCTTATTGCAGTTTGGCACGGATCTGGGCACTGATGGCACCCATGTCTGCACGACCCTGAACTTTGGATTTCAACGCTCCCATTACTTTGCCCATATCCGCCATGGTGCTGGCGCCGCTATCCTGGATAGCAGCATCAATTAGCGCAGCGATTTCGCTTTCGCTCAGAGGCTGTGGCAGGAAAGTTTCAATAACTTGAATCTCTGCTGCTTCGGCTTCTGCCAACTCCGGACGACCCGCTGCTTCATATTGGGCAATGGCATCACGGCGTTGTTTCACCATTTTGGTCAAGACAGCTATTATCTGCTCATCATTCAGAGTTTCGCGGGTATCCACTTCAATCTGTTTGATGGCAGCTAATGCCATACGAATCGTACCCAGGCGGACCTTCTCTTTGGCCACCAAGGCTTGTTTCATTTGGTCTTTTAGCTTATCTATCAGGCTCATAAGGAATTAGTATAAACGTACGCGACGTGCGTTTTCGCGAGAAAGCTTCTTGGCCAGACGCTTAACTGCAGCAGCTTTTGCACGCTTACGAGCAGTAGTTGGCTTCTCGTAGAATTCACGAGCACGCACGTCGGCCAGGATACCGGCTTTTTCACAAGAGCGCTTGAAACGACGCAGAGCTACGTCGAATGGTTCGTTTTCACGTACTTTAATAATTGGCATACGCCATCACCCCTTAGGTGTAAGTTTGTATTGAGTCAATCACTTGACCCAAGTGGATTTAAAATGGTGCGGAATTTTAAACCGACAGGCACTGAATGTAAAGTCCCTAAAGTAAATTCACTTTAGCCTACAACTGGAGAAATCTCCTGGTTAGGGGTAGAATTGGCGCCCCTTTTCAGGTGGAAAGATTTCATAGATGCGGGTTTTAGGTATTGAGACATCCTGTGATGAGACAGGAATAGCGGTTTACGACGAAGAGCAGGGGCTGTTATCCCATGCACTCTACAGTCAGGTCAAGTTACATGCCGACTACGGTGGCGTGGTGCCTGAGCTGGCATCACGGGATCATGTACGTAAAATAGTACCGCTGATCCGTGAGGCACTGGCCAAGGCCGATACCCGTATCGAAGATCTCGACGGTATCGCTTACACCAAGGGCCCTGGGCTGATTGGCGCGCTTTTGGTGGGGGCTTGCGTCGGTCGCTCCTTGGCATTTGCCTGGAATAAGCCTGCAGTAGGTGTTCATCATATGGAAGGACATCTGCTGGCGCCCATGTTGGAAGAGGATGCACCTGAGTTCCCCTTTGTGGCGCTCTTGGTTTCCGGAGGTCACTCCATGCTGGTGAAGGTAGAAGGCATAGGTCGCTACGAAGTACTGGGTGAGTCCATAGACGATGCGGCCGGTGAAGCCTTCGACAAGACCGCCAAACTGATGGGGCTTGATTATCCTGGTGGCCCAAGACTGGCTAAACTCGCCGCCAAGGGCGAAAAGTCCGGTTATAAGTTTCCTCGGCCGATGACGGACAGACCGGGGTTGGATTTTAGTTTCTCAGGGTTGAAAACCTACGCCGCCAATACCATAGCCGCCGAACCGGATGATGAACAGACCCGTGCCAATATCGCCAGGGCCTTTGAAGAAGCCGTGGTCGATACCATGGTTATCAAGTGCCGCCGCGCACTGGAGCAAACCGGCTTTAAGCGCTTGGTTATTGCCGGCGGTGTCAGTGCCAACACCCGCCTGAGAAGTTCACTGGCCGAGTTGATGCAGAGCAGAGGCGGCAAGGTTTTCTATCCCAGAGGTGAGTTCTGTACAGATAACGGCGCTATGATAGCCTACGCGGGCTTGCAACGCCTCAAAGCCGGCGAGCGTGAGACGTTGGCGGTAAAAGGGCAGCCGCGTTGGCCGCTGGATACGTTGGAAGCGGTTTCCTGAAACCCGGCAATATAGTTTAAAGTACCTGAAAAGCAAAAGGCGCCACTGGCGCCTTTTGGGTTTTTAATATTGTCTTCACAACCGTGACCTTGCAGGCCCTATTTAGTGCGCCTGGAGCGGGATACTTTGGACTCCTCTCCTTTGAGCAGGCGGCGAATATTATCCTTGTGGCGCACTATGATCAGAGTCGATAGCATCGCCACAGGTAGGGTAAATCTGTCATCCAGCCACCAGGTATATAAAGGTGCCAGCAGGGCGGTAACCAAAGCCGCCAGCGATGAGTAGCGGGTCAGTAAAACCACCACTAACCAGGTGCCCATCAAACACAGCGCCAAGCCTTCACCTATGGGCGCCATGGCACCGAGCGCTGTGGCTACGCCTTTGCCGCCTTTGAAACCGAAGAAAATCGGGTATATGTGCCCCAGGCAGGCGGCAATGGCTATTACTCCGAGCCAGACGGCATCTATCCCCATCAGATAAGCGGTATAAGCGGGCAGAGCTCCTTTGAGCATATCGAAGAAAAACACCATGGCGGCGGCCCAGGTGCCACCGATACGCAGCACATTGGTCGCGCCCGGGTTGCCGGAGCCCTTGCCTCTGGGGTCCGGCAAGCCCTTGAGGCGGCATACCAGTACGGCGCTGGAGATAGAGCCGAGCAAGTAAGCGGCCACAATCATCATTGGGGTCAGTACCATGGTACTCAAATTGGTTTCCTTACTCGTCTTAAGGTATTATCGCGCACACTGAAAAATGCAGCCCTTGCCCAGATAACCCAAGGTGAAAATCTTGACCGCCTGCTGGTGGTTGGAAATTTCGGGTTCATCTTGTCCTTCAATGCCTTATCCTACTTAAGATCGGGCCAGGTAGAAAGGGGCTACAGTGAATATCTCCGGAACGCGTCGGATTATAGCGGTTTTATCGCCGTTAGCTTATCTGACCTCAGGCCCGGCAGTTGTTAAGGGGGATTTTATGGACAGAGTGCTGATACGGGAATTACAGATAGAGACAGTTATTGGGATCTATGAGTGGGAAAAGCAGGTGCACCAGACGCTGCTTATCGATCTGGATATGGCCTGGGATAACAGAGCCGCCGCAGACAGTGATGATTACAGCCAGGCGCTCTGTTATGAAACCGTCAGCAAGCGCCTTACTGCCTTGATTACCGAAAAGCCTATTGAGCTGATTGAAACCGTGGCCGAAATGATAGCCCACTGTCTGATGAGTGAGTTTGCAGTGCCTTGGGTCAAGGTGCGGGTGATGAAGCCCGGCGCCGTTCCTTCGGCCAAAGCGGTCGGTGTTGAAATCGAGCGTGGTATCTAACGGCAATATGGCACATATCTACATCAGTCTGGGTAGCAATATCGACCCGGAACATTATTTACGTGCAGCTATCAAAGAGCTGCACGCTGCTTTTGGCGAGCTGCTGTTGTCATCGGTTTACGAGAGTGAATCGGTGGGATTCAAGGGCAGCAACTTTCTCAATATGGTGGTGGGCGCTCATACCTCGCTCGGTATTGCCGAAGTGGTGGCCTGCTTCAAGCAGATAGAATTGCGTCATGGTCGGCTCCCGGGAGCAAAGAAATTTGCTCCGCGCACCTTGGATCTGGATCTGCTGCTCTACGATGACAAGGTCTGTCAGCAGCCCATTGTTTTACCCAGAGCCGAGATCCTGACCAATGCTTTTGTGCTTTGGCCACTGGCTGAACTGGCACCGCAAACCAAGCATCCTCTGGCACAACTCAGCTATCAGCAGTTGTGGCAGGAATATGACAAGGCCAGTCAGAAACTCTGGCCTATCGCTTTCGATTGGGGCCTGTCGGCCTGATTTTTTAAAGGACAATTATGGACACATTACAGGTCATTATCCTTGCCCTGATCCAGGGCCTGACTGAATTTTTGCCTATTTCCAGCTCGGCGCATCTTATTTTGCCCTCTCAGTTACTTGGCTGGGAAGATCAAGGACTGGCCTTTGATGTGGCGGTGCACATAGGTTCACTGCTCGCTGTGGTACTTTACTTCCGCGCTGAAATCATCGCTATGCTGAACGCCTGGTTTGGCAGCATATTCAAGGGTAATCACAGCGCCGAGAGTAAACTGGCCTGGTGGATTATTCTGGCTACTATACCTGCAGTTATCTTTGGTTTTATGGCCAAAGATCTGGTTGAAACTTATCTGCGGGGCCCGGGCGTTATCGCTATCACTACTGTGGTATTCGGTTTGCTGCTCTGGTGGTCAGATAAGATGGCGCGGCTTGAGCTTAGTGAGTATCAAACAGGTTGGCGCAAGGCATTGATGATAGGTTTTGCCCAGGCACTGGCGCTTATTCCCGGCACCAGTCGCTCGGGGATCACCATGACGGCGGCCTTGATGCTGGGGCTTAATCGCGAGGCGGCGGCGCGTTTCTCTTTTTTGATGTCGATTCCAGTGATCCTGGGGGCTGCGCTGCTGATGGGCAAAGATCTGCTCGAAGGTGGGCATGTGATTGACTGGCAGGCGTTGATTTTGGGGGTAGTGCTTTCTTTTATAGCGGCCTTCACCTGTATTCACTTGTTTTTGAAGATTATCAGCAAGATGGGCATGCTGCCTTTCGTGATCTATCGTTTGGCGCTCGGCGCACTCCTGTGCGGCTTTATCTTTCTGTGAGGCCCTAGATGAATTCAGTGCAATTTCAGTGCCCGGTTTGCCAGAGTGAGCTCAGGCAACATCAGGCATCCAGAGGTTTTTACTGCGCCAACAAGCATCACTTCGATCGCCAGGAGGATGGCTATTGGTTGCTGGCCAAGCCCAAGAGCGCGGCGGTGCACGCCTTGTCGCGTCAGGCGCTGCGGGCCCGGCGTTTTTTGCTGCAGTCTGAGTTGATGGCGCCTTTGCATCAGGCGCTCAATCTCAAGCTGGCCAGGCTTGCTGAAAACTGTGATGCCTTGCTTGACCCCAACGCTGGAGATGGCGCCTTGCAGCAGATGCTGCAACTGCCGGATGGGCTGCAACGCTTGCTAATCAGTGATGCGCAAAATGCCGCCTTCGCCGCGGCCAAGGCAATGCCTGAGGCGCAGGTATTTCTCAGTGTTGCCAAACGCTTACCCTTTGAAGACGCGCAGTTTTCACTGGTGACTTTGCTTGATGGACAGCTCAAGGGCAAGGAGATCCCCAGGGTGATGAAGCCGGGGGCACATCTTGTGATGTTGGCACCCGGGCCCAGACACTTATGGCAGTTGCGTGAGCAATTGAGTGCTGACCTTAAGCTGCGGGAGTTCAGCATCAGCCTGCCGGCGGAGTTGACTGTGCTGGAAACCGAGAGCTTGAGTTTTTCGCTGGATGTCAGTGGTGAACAGGCGTTGACGCTTCTGGAAACCACTCCCTATGCCTGGCGCGCCGGTGAAAAGCAGAAGCGCTCGATTGCAGGACGGGCCATTGAAGGGCTGGAGCTGGATTACCGTTTGTTGGTGATCAAACGAAACTGAGTCTGAACCTGGGGTTTCGGGCTGGAAAGTGAAGATTGATTGGGAATGTCGGTAAGTTTTGACGGGGACAGCTTGTAGCTTGGAGAATAAATCAAATCGGCAACACCTTGGTGTTGCCGATCCGGGACTGAATTACTTCTTGTAACGAGAAGCAACGTTGTCCAAGCGGTCGTTAGCACGCTTAGCTTCAGACTGAGCGTCCATAGCAGCAGCTTTGGCATCTTTAACGTCAGCAGACAGTTTGCCTTGCTCTGCTTTCAGAGAGCTAACTTCGGCTGATAATTGATCAACTTTGTTGCCCAGGTTAGCAACGCTTTCTTCCAGAGCAGTGGTGTTGGCACAGCCGCCCAGCAGAGCAGTCATTGCTACGCCAGCAATCATCAGTACTTTTTTGTTCATGAAGAAATCCCTTTAGATAGGTTGGATTTTTAATGGCTCGACTGTAAAACAGCCGACACCGCCTAATTATGTCATAGTCAATTTATTTTGCTACGAATATTCACGCACAGGCCGCTTAACCTTATCGAATACTCATTGAATTGCCAAGTCTTTGGGAAAATAGCCAGTTTTTTTCGCTATTTTTTTAACATAACTGAAATTATCACTGTCAATATCTTGCCTTTCTCTCAGGAAACGGCGGAATTCAGTAACAGTTGCTTTTCTTGACGTACGGCGGCAATCCGCTGTCGTACGAGTTGTTCCCTGATGGCCGGGCCTTTGTGCCCTGCTGCCACTATGGGTTTGACATCTATCGCCGATGCCACAGCAAACAACTGCCTCAATGCCTGCGCCTGAGGGTAGGGGGTTTGTTCAAGTCCGGTGCGGCCCTTGGCATCGGCCTCACAGGCCAGTGCCAACTGCTCCAGGCGCTCTGGCTTACGCCAGAAGTCAGCTTTGTCGAAGATTTTCACTATGGTTTCCGGCTTGAGCTCCATCAAATTATGAATATTTTGATGCTGATCGCTGACCAGCAACGCCAGATCCCGATACTCGGAAGGCACTCTCAGCCGCTCACACAGATTGCGGATAGGCGCCAGACCTTTCTGGCCGTGACCGTGATGTTTGGGCAAGATGTCGGCCGGGGTCAAAGCCTTACCGAGATCGTGTACCAGCGCGGCAAAGCGCACCGCTTTGTCCTGGGTCAGTCTTGCGGCTTGCTCCAATACCATTAGTGTGTGAATGCCGCTATCGATTTCAGGATGCCACTTGGCCGGTTGTGGTACGCCGAACAGGGCATCGATTTCCGGCATCAGTGCTTGTAAGGCGTTAACCTGGCGCAGTACTTCAAAAAACACTTGGGGCTGTTCGCAGCCGAGCACCTTATCCAGTTCCTGCCAGACCCGCTCCGGCGTCAGCGCGCTAAGCTCGGGGCCAGTGGCAATTTCCTGCATCAGAGCCAGGGTTTCCGGGGCGATACTGAAACCTTGAGGTGCAAAGCGGGCGGCAAATCTGGCTACTCTGAGTACCCGCAGCGGGTCTTCAATAAAGGCAGGAGAAACATGCCTCAGCACCCGGGCTGCAATATCCTTTTGGCCATCGTAAGGGTCATGCAGCTCGCCATCTTCACTTTGGGCTATGGCATTAATGGTTAAGTCCCGTCGCAACAGATCCTCTTCCAGGGTAACATCGGGCGCCGCATAGCAGGAGAAGCCGCCGTAACCCAAGCCCGTCTTACGCTCGGTTCTTGCCAAGGCATATTCCTCCTGGGTTTTGGGGTGCAGAAACACAGGGAAATCCTTGCCCACCTGCCGGTATCCCAGTGAGACCATCTGCTCCGGAGTCGCTCCGACGACCAGATGATCCCTGTCTTTGACAGGCAAACCCAATAGCTTGTCGCGTACCGCACCGCCAACCAGATAAATCTGCACGCTTGTGAATTCCTTATAATGACTGCTTTGGTATTGGCCTCAGGATAACATGAGACCAGGCCGTGGGGGATTTTCCTGTGCATCACATATATGGCGGCCGGGGTTTTACAATTTATGACCTTGCCTTAAACTGAGCTGTCTCTAACAAAGAAGGATGGTAGTGCCTATGTACAAGGCCTTTTATGGACTGAACGATAACCCGTTTTCAATTGCGCCTAATCCCAGTTACCTGTTTCTCAGTGACAGACACAGGGAAGCCTTGGCGCATTTGACCTATGGTCTGGGGGAAACGGGAGGCTTTGTGCTGCTGACGGGCGAAGTGGGCACAGGAAAAACCACGGTTTCCCGCTGCTTATTGCGGCAACTACCGGAAAATACCGATACTGCTTTTATCCTCAATCCATCTCTGACCGAGCTTGAGCTGCTGGCCACTCTTTGTGATGAATTGAAAATTCCTTATGGTGAGGCACCCACCCTTAAGCAGTTGACCGACCATATCAGTGGTTTTTTGCTGGCTAACCATCAGGCCGGACGCAACACAGTATTGATAATCGATGAGGCCCAACATCTGCGGGCCGAAGTGCTTGAACAACTGCGCCTGCTTACCAATCTGGAAACTGATACTCGTAAATTGTTGCAGGTGATCCTCATAGGTCAGCCCGAGCTGCAGCAACTGCTCAAGCGCCAGGAGTTGCGGCAACTGGCACAGCGAATAACCGCCCGGTACCATCTGTTGCCGCTCACCGAAGAGGAAGTGGGTTTCTATGTGCAGCACAGGTTGCAGGTTGCCGGACGTAGCGAACCCCTGTTCAACCGCGGCGCGATTCGAGCGCTGCATAAATTCAGTGGTGGTATTCCAAGGCTTATCAACCTCTTGTGTGAGCGAGCCCTGATGGCCGGTTATGGTCAGTCGCGAACCCCTATTGATGCCAAGATGGTGGCCTCTGCCGCTGAAGAGGTGCTGGGAGAGAAAATCAAACAACGTAATTATTGGTTACCAGCTTCTGCTGCCGCTATGCTGCTTTTGGCATTTGCCGGTGGTTACTATTTCCTGGCGCAGCCGGAACAGGCAGTGGCCCAAGATCAGTCCGGGCGCCAACTTCATTCAGGGATAGATGCCAAGCAGACTCAGGTTTCCGCTAATAAAGCATCTGTGAACAATCTTTCTGTCAATCAAGCTGGCGCAGACAAGGCCGCAGTCAACCGGGCGCAACGGATCCTGACGCAAGCCATAGATCAGAGCCGCAATATAGATACCGCCTTCGCGGCGCTGTTTGCGCTTTGGGACAAGGTGCCATATTCAGGCATCAGCGCTTGTCAGGCCGCCGAGCAGCAGGGGCTAGCCTGTTATCAGCAGCAGGGTAATCTCAACTCCTTACTACGGCTCAACTATCCGGCTGTGGTCTATCTGGAAGATGAACAACAGCAACCTTTCTATGGCACTTTGGTTACTAAAGATGGTGAACAGTTGCTGCTGCAACTCAATGAACAGCAACTCTGGGTCAGTATTGATTGGTTCAATCGTCATTTCAGCGGCACTTTTGAAATCATCTGGGATGCCCCCAAAGATCCGCTCAAGGCGATAGGCCCCAGTGCCGGCTTGGCCCAAGTGCAATGGCTGGAAAATACTCTGGCGCAGGTAGATGGTCGCCAAGCCAGATTAATGAGCTATTTCGACAGCGAGCTGGAGCAGTCGCTGCAACAGTTTCAACGTCGCCATGGTTTGAAGCCGGACGGTATTGCCGGTAGCCAGACTTTGGTTCAGCTTAATCTGTATCTGAGCCATCAAGGGCCCAGATTGCATGCGGGGGGAGAGAGCTGATGTCTATTCTTCTTGATGCGGTGACCCGGGCCAAGCAACAGGAGATGGGGGAACAACTGGATCCCGTATTAACTCCAAGGGCGCAGTATCGCCAGCAATCTTCTGCAAGTCGCTATCTCAAGCCGCTGGCGGTATTGGTGGCGGCCGTGCTGGCCGGTGGCGCCTTGGCCTGGGGCTGGCACTCGCTTGATACCAATAAAAAGTCGCTGGCTCCCGAGACATCTTCAGTTGGGGGGCAAGCCTCGCAGCAGCAAGCCAGGCAACAAGATGAGTCTCAAGGGCATAAGCAAGCGACTCAAGCCGCTGAGGTGGCTGAACAAGGTGCAACGGAAGTACGTTTGGCCGGTAAGGTTGCCTTGCCTATGGCCCAGCCGATACCTCAGACTCAGGCTGTTCAATCTCGGACAATCCAGTTGCAAAATACATTGCCTCAAAATGCTCAGGCTGCGAATAGGGCGACCATAAACCAAAGTTCAGTAAACCAGGGCTCAATAAACCAGAGCTCAATAAACCAGAGCGGCGAAGCTGAAATTACAGCCCGTCAGACTCCGGCTTCGGTTAATGCACAGTCGACAGGCAGTGATTTATTGGCCGCCAGTGTGGCCGAAGCGGCTAAAGAACTGCAGTTTGCGCAACTCCAGGCTGATGGCTCAGCAACTGTAAATCAGCCGCAGGAGATGCCGCTGACTGACGATGAGCCGATTATCCTGGGAGCCAACCCCAATCGCCGCGGACTTGAGGTGCTCGAGTCTCTCAAGCGCCAGGTTAATGAAGCGGCCGAGGATGTGGGGCTATCCAGTGCCGAGAGTCGCCGCCAGGATGAGTTAGTGGCTCAGTTTCAGGCGGCGCTTGCCGATGTGGAGCACCGGCACTCGGCGGAAAAACCTGTATCACCTCCTGAATTGGACCCCATTCCCAAAACTGAGGAAGAGGTGCCTCCCTATGGCGGCTTGCCTGCCGGACTGCAACTGCAAGTGCCTGAATTTGATATCAGTGCCCATGTATACGCTTCTGAGCCTTCCAAGCGTTGGTTGAATGTAGACGGTGCCGAATTGCAGGAGGGCGATAGTATCAAAGGAATATTAAAGGTTGTTGAGATCCGTCCAAGAGATGTGGTGCTGGAAATTCAAGGGCAGAGGTTTCGGGTACCGGCTATTTGACTTGGTTTTTTAGACTGGCGGTGAACTTGATAACGAACTGCCACGAGGGCGGATAGCTTCTGCATCCAGAGTTAATCTTCGCCGTCGGGCCTGTTCAAACAAGCACTCTGGATGATGTTTGTTTGAACAGGTCTTTAATACCAGGTGCAGCTATGGCTCTAAGCTATGTATAACGACTACATGGGGAAGATAAACGATTAGCAACAAGGAGTTGGGCGGGTAGAGAGTTACAGAAACAAAAACGCCACTCAGTGAGTGGCGTTTTTGCTGTTTCATGGTGCCGGCACCAAGAGTCGAACTCGGGACCTACTGATTACAAGTCAGTTGCTCTACCAACTGAGCTATGCCGGCTAAATTGTGGTGCCCGAACCCGGAATCGAACCAGGGACACGCGGATTTTCAATCCGCTGCTCTACCAACTGAGCTATTCGGGCAACTGAACTGAGTGTCAGTCATCTACTTCGAACCGGGAGTTAAGGCCCGTGTCGTTCGGAGTGCGCGTATAATATAGTTCTGAATTTTTTCCTGCAAGTGCTTTTTCGGCATAAATCCTGTGTTCGCTCAGTTAATGCTCAGAATTGGGCTTTTTGAGCTGAAATCAAACTGATATCGCTTGAAAAGCCAGCACGCCGCCTATTGCATCAAACTATCTTCGCCGCCATCTGCCGTGGTACCCGCATCACTGTGGCTCTTTAAGCCCACCTTTTGTCCTACTTTCTAAAATTTCGAAAGAAATGGCCAATATTTAATGATTTTAGTTTTCATTTAGCCTCCATATGATGTGCTTAAGACCTAGCTTAAGGATAGAAAATGCTTGCCAACACTCGTCAGGGCTACGGCCTTGTCAGCATTTTAAACCATTGGTTATCGGCCATTGCCGTGATAGGCCTGTTTGGGCTCGGCTACTGGATGGTTGATTTGACCTATTACAGTGCCTGGTATCAGAAGGGGCCGCATCTGCACAAGAGTATCGGCATTTTGCTGTTGGCGCTTACCCTGGTCAGATTGTTGTGGAAACTGCTGAGCCCCTCGCCACAGGCGATACCGGACAAGCCTTTACTGCAGAAGGCGGCCCGTTTGACGCATTGGGGACTCTACCTGTTGCTGCTGCTGATTATGTTGAGCGGCATATTGATCTCCACCGCCGATGGCCGGGGTATCGCGGTATTTGACTGGTTTGAGCTGCCGGGTGTCGGTGAGCTGTTTAACAATCAGGCCGATATCGCCGGGGCGATACATAAATACGCCGCCTATAGCTTGATAACCCTGGTGGTGCTGCATGCCTTGGCGGCGCTGAAACACCATTTTATCGATAAAGATCAGACACTCATCAGGATGATTAAACTCAAGAGAGGATAGCGAAATGAAAAAGACCCTGTTTGCCGGTTTGCTTGGCAGCGCCCTGTTATTGCCTTGTGCCGTGAATGCCGCCGACTATGTGATTGATACCCAGGGCGCCCATGCCTCTATCAACTTTAGAGTCAACCATCTTGGCTACAGCTTTGTAGTCGGGCGTTTCAATGAATTTGAAGGCAGCTTCAGCTTTGACAAGGCCAACCCGGCAGATGCCAAGGTGAATGTGACCATCAACACCCAAAGCCTGGATTCAAACCATGCCGAGCGGGACAAGCACCTGCGTTCGGCCGACTTCATCAATGCCGGCAAGTATCCCAAGGCCAGCTTCAGGTCCACCAAGGTGGAGGACAAAGGGAATGGCGAATTGGCGATCACCGGTGACTTTACTCTCAATGGGGTCACCAAGCCGCTGACCATAGATGCCAAGGCTATCGGTGAAGGGCAGGACCCTTGGGGTGGTTACCGCGCCGGGTTTATCGGCTCTACCGAGTTTGCCCTCAAGGATTACAAGATTACTACCGATCTGGGCCCGGCTTCCACTCACGTCAAACTCGATCTGGTGGTTGAAGGGGTTAAGCAGTAATCCACAATAGTTTTTACAGAAGGCGCCGTCGGCGCCTTTTTCTTTTTGGCCTGTAAACTGGCTGCGAAAGTCACCGAAAGCCAGCGCCGATATGGCACAATGAGCGCCAATATAAACAATAGAGCCCGGGTACTTGGGCTGCCGGTGAGTTGTGAGCTGAAACCATGTTGAATATCGAAACCCTTGAGCAGCTTAAACAACTGCTCGAAAGCCAACCCGCGGTATTACTGCTGTTCGGCGGCGAGCATTGCGGTGTGTGTCAGGCGTTGAAGCCCAGAATAAGCGCCATGTTGGCCGACGAGTATCCACTATTGCAGGCGGCCTATATCGATTGTCAGGGCCCTGGCCAGCAGCTGTCTGCCCAGATGAGTATCTTTAGTTTGCCCGTGGTGCAGGTCTATTTTGACGGCGAAAAGTTTGCCGAGTTGCAGCGGGTATTTTCTCTGGCGGATCTGCGAGAGGCAATCGACAGGCCCTATCGGCTCAGTTTTGAGTCTTAGGGAAAATAATCGACAGACCTGTCTGCTGTGTTGTGCTTCTTGTAAAGGACTAAGCCATTTGCGGCGAACCACGCCTTGCATCCAGGCCTGTAAGCCGACGCAGAGCACACATGGGACTTGTTCGCACCTTCCCTGAAGGAGTAGTTAGATGAAAAATAGGGTGTATATGGCCCAGAGTCTGGATGGTTTTATTGCCGGACCTAATGGTGAGCTTGATTGGTTGGCGGCAATAGATAACCCGGAGGGCAGCGATCTGGGATTTGCCGAGTTTATGGCTTCGGTCGATGCTCTGCTCATGGGGCGCAACACTTTTGAAGTGGTGGCCGCCTTCGATGCCTGGCCCTACGATAAACCTGTATTTGTTGCCAGCAATAGTCTCAAGCAATTACCGGAGGGTTTTGCCGGCAAAGCCGAGTTAATTTGCGGCTCGGCAACTGAAATGCTCAGCGCCTTGCATGCAAAGGGGTACCACAACATCTATCTCGATGGCGGCGCTCTTATTCGCTCCTTTATTGCCGCCGCTCTGGTCGATGAGCTGACCATTACCACAGTGCCTGTGTTGCTGGGGGGCGGGATCCGGCTATTTGATACCTTGCCTGGTTCTGTGAACTTGAAGCTGGTGTCATCACAGTTGCTGTTGGGGCAATTGGTAAAGAATCGTTATCAGTTTCAAAGGGAGACACAGGCATGAATCAAGTGGGTACCTTAATCTTTTTCTGCGGCAAGATAGGCGCGGGCAAGTCGACTCTATCGCAAGAGTTGGCTTCAGAGCGGCGCGCCGTCTGTATCAGTGAAGATCAGTGGCTTGCCGCTCTTTTCCCGCAAGAGATCCAAAACTTTGGCGACTATCTCAAGTTTTCGGCCCGGCTCAAACCTGTTATGAGCGCACATATTCAGGCCTTACTCGGTTGCGGTGTCGATGTGGTGCTGGACTTCCCGGCCAATACCGCAGTGCAGCGTCATGGATTCAAGGCCCTGGCCGAGGCGGCTGGAGCGCAGCATCTGCTGGTCTATTTAGAGGCAGATGATGAGTTGTGTCTCGAGCGTCTGGCACTCAGAAGAGTTCAATGCCCGGAGCGGGCAGCGTTCGACAATGAAACCGTCTTTCGGCAGGTGAGTGCCTATTTTGAGGCGCCAACGGCCGAGGAAGCGCTATCGATAGAGGTGCGCCCGGCCTGAAAACAGCCGACATGGCGTTCGCTATTTGGCTGTGGCAGACCAAGATTATTTGTGCCAATATGCGCCGGCCGGTTTGCTGCTCTTTGGCAGAGTTCAAACATGGCGCTATAGTCATGCGGGCGCGAAGGCGCCGCAAAATAGAGGTTAGATTATGAAGAGAGCAGTGAAGGCAGTCCAATTATCGCTTGAATAGATTCTTAGCAATAATTGGACGCAAAAATGAATAGAAACAATATCTGGAATTACTCATTCTTATACTCTTTGGTACTTCTGGTACCTTTCGATCTGCTTGCTTCACTGGGGATGGACTTATACCTTCCGGCAGTGAATGACATCGGCACAAGTTTCAAGGTAGGAAGGGAGCAGGTTCAGCTGACGCTGACCATGTATATGGCACTCCTAGGCCTTGGGCAATTGCTGTTTGGCCCCCTCTCGGACAAGTTTGGCAGAAGGCCGATAGTCGTTATTGGCGCTGTCTTGTACTCATTGTCCAGCCTGGCTATTCCCTTAAGTCCGAACTTTGATTACTTCCTGGGACTGAGATTGTTACAGTCGCTGAGCGCGTCTGCGCTATTGGTTGCGGCGTTTGCCACGGTCAGAGATGTATTTGCAGAAAGGGAAGAAGGCGTAGTCGTTTACGCCATCATGGGTTCAGTGTTGGCTTGTGTCCCGGCAGTGGCTCCGTTTCTGGGCGCCTTGATAGAAAAGCAGTGGCATTGGCAGGGCATATTTTACTTCCTGGGAATATTTGCTGCCGTGGTTGCCGTGCACACAGTGTTTAAATGGCCAGAAACCCGGCCGGCCAACACCCAGCCGTTTCGTTTCAATAGCTTGTTCATCATCCTGGGGTCCAAGACTTTTATCGGTTATACCTTGGCTTATGCAACGGCAATGGGAACCTTCTTCGCCTACTTTTCCACCTCTCCCTCGGTGCTGATGGATACCTTGAGCCTGAGTAAAGTCGAGTTCAGCCTCTGGTTCGGCTCGGTGGCGATTGTGATGATACTGACCACCAGGTTCGTAAAGCCTTTGGTTAGGCGTTGGGGAATCAGCGGCACAGTGTTTCGAGGGCTGGCGGGGCTATTTGTCAGTGGGCTTATCCTCTATCTGTGCGAGTGGTTCTTTGGCGTTACCCTGCTGGGCTTTATGCTTCCCATGTACCTGATTGGAGTCAATATTGCCTTGACTTGCGCAGTCTCGGCCAACGGCGCGCTGCACGCCTTCTCCGCTTCGGCGGGTTTGGCAACGGCGCTTTATTATGCGCTGGAAAGCCTGTACTTAAGCCTTATGGTCAGTGTGCTGATAAAGCTGATCCCGCCCGGGACCTCGGCCACCATAGCCGTGTATATCCTTATCTCTTCCCTGTTGGCTGCGGGCTTTATCCTGCTGGGCAGGCGGCAGAGCAAATAGCTTCTTATAAGCTTGCAGGCCACATTTGAGCTTACTCAGGTGTGGCTTTCGCTGCTGATCGGGCACTTCTTTGAGGAGGCTATTGTGGTTAATGGGTGTTTTTCGGCTCACTCTTGAGCAAGTTTATGGTCAGAACCCCAATTGAGATTGCGGCAACAATGGATGCCAGTCTAACCATTTGAGAAGAGAGCGATAATACACTTGGATTATTGACTATTTGATAAGTCAATACGATAAAGTTGGTAAACAGTAACTGGTAGATAGTCAGGTGGGTTTTACGGCGTATTGCGAAACAGGCTAATTGTAATCCTGAAAAAATAGTTACCCCTATGATCACGAAAGTCGGTGCATTCACAGAGGTTAACAGCATGCATGGTATGGTAAATAGTATCCCGACAGAAGTTGTGATAAGTCTATGGTAGCCAAACGTGTGGCTGTCTTTGGTAATAGGCGATTTTATCATGCTGCCAAAAGTTATGGCTATCAACAAGGCTTGTGAGCTGCCAGCCCAGATTAATGCATAAAGCACAATGCTTGTAGCGGTTGCTTTAAAGACGATTTTCCCCATGTTTTTATCAGCACCTTCAATGCTGGTTTCATCGGGCGGGATATTTGCCTCGTCACCAGGAAATAACCAAAAACCAAGGTAGGTTGCCAACACCGCAATGATAAAGCTTTCGAACAATGTCCATGGTAAGGCGCTTAGTGGTATGGACATCTGTTGCTTCATTACCACCATGAAAATGACGATAACTAAAGTTAAATTGGCAATAATATCTTTGGGATCTTGATGGCCACGGTAATAGCTCAGAAACATCAGTGACCAAGTAAACAGTAAAAATCCAGTGGGCGTACCTATCAACAGATTTCCCAGTGTTACTATGCCAAAACTGATAAGCAGGAGTACTACCAGTAGCTTTAATAGCACCTTAAGCTGTGGCCTGGATGGCATCAGGGTAAACAATATCACTACAAATACAGGGGCGATAACAGGTATGGCGGCGCCTGAATATATGAGATAGAACAGGAGCAGCACTGGCGTGAAAACCAGCCTGATGACTGAATTTGCTGCACTATGAAACATAAGTCAAAACGCTCAGAATGTTCATCCAGATGGACGCCAACCAATCACCAAAGCTACTTTGCTCGGTTAAGAATGCAACCGTTGCTTTAGAACCATAACGAACATTACCGGGCACATTACCGTTCTCAAAGATAATGTTAACCGGATACCGTTGCGCATTTAGGGAGTTATTGTTTGCGACTAAAAAGCCGGTAGCCTGGAGGGTGTTCAAAATTCTGTGTCACGTTAAAAATCACAGATCGATGTGAGCATCCAGTCGTCCTTCAAAATGGATGGACAGCTGAGATAGCGTTAAATTCCAGTTTTGAATCGGGTGTGACCACCGCTCCTGAGCCTTCAATATACCGGCGTAGAGCAGTTTGAGTAAACTGTTCTCGTTGGCAAAACCACCCTTGGTTTTCGTCAGTTTACGAAACTGACGATGTACGGCCTCAACCGCGTTCGTGGTGTAGATAGCCTTACGCACGTATTCCGGGTACTTAAAATAGGTCGATAACAGCGCCCACTTGTTGCGCCAGGACTTGATGACCACAGGATATTTGTCGCCCCATTTGGCTTCCAGCTCGTCCAGCGCCATCTCAGCTGCATTGAGGGTTGTGGCTTTATAGACACACTTTAAATCAGCCATAAACGCCTTCTGGTTTTTAGACGCTACGTATTTCATTGAGTTACGAATTTGATGAATGATGCATGACTGCACCTCTGTATGTGGGTAAATGGTTTCAATGGCTTCAGGGAAGCCTTTAAGGCCATCGACACAGGCAATCAGGATGTCTTTAATTCCGCGACTATGAAGATCGGTTAGTATACTTAGCCACTGATGTGCACCTTCAGTGTCTGAGATATACAAGCCCAACA
>NZ_JBKORL010000071.1:0-138602 GCF_047314525.1 Shewanella sp. BJSY2023SW007
CGCAATTAAGCGATGATCTTAGCTACAACACCAGCACCAACTGTACGGCCACCTTCACGGATTGCGAAGCGCAGACCTTCGTCCATCGCGATTGGGCAGATCAGAGTTACTGTCATCTTGATGTTGTCACCTGGCATTACCATCTCTACGCCTTCTGGCAGTTCGATAGTACCGGTCACGTCAGTTGTACGGAAGTAGAACTGTGGACGGTAGCCTTTGAAGAATGGAGTGTGACGACCACCTTCTTCTTTAGACAGGACGTAAACTTCTGATTCGAACTTGGTGTGTGGAGTGATTGAACCAGGCTTAGCCAGTACTTGACCACGCTCTACTTCATCACGCTTGGTACCACGCAGCAGGATACCGCAGTTCTCACCGGCACGACCTTCGTCCAGCAGCTTACGGAACATTTCTACACCAGTACAGGTGGTCTTGGTAGTGTCGTGGATACCCACGATTTCTACTTCGTCACCAACTTTGATGATACCGCGCTCTACACGACCTGTTACTACAGTACCGCGACCAGAGATTGAGAATACGTCTTCGATAGGCAGCAGGAATGGCTTATCGATATCACGCTCTGGCTCAGGGATGTAGGTATCCAGTGCTTCTGCCAGTTCAATGATCTTGGCTTCCCACTGAGCGTCGCCTTCCAGAGCTTTCAGAGCAGAACCCTGAATTACTGGCAGGTCATCACCTGGGAAATCGTACTCAGACAGCAGTTCACGAACTTCCATCTCTACCAGTTCCAGCAGCTCTTCATCGTCTACCATGTCACACTTGTTCATGAATACGATGATGAAAGGTACACCTACCTGACGAGACAGCAGGATGTGCTCACGAGTCTGTGGCATTGGGCCGTCAGTAGAAGCTACTACCAGGATTGCGCCGTCCATCTGGGCAGCACCGGTGATCATGTTTTTAACATAGTCAGCGTGACCTGGGCAGTCTACGTGGGCGTAGTGACGAGTTGGAGTGTCATACTCGATGTGAGAGGTATTGATGGTAATACCGCGCTCACGCTCTTCTGGAGCGTTATCGATCGCTGCAAAGTCACGCGCCTCACCACCGTAAGTCTTAGACAGTACAGTTGAGATAGCAGCAGTCAGAGTGGTTTTACCATGGTCAACGTGACCAATGGTGCCCACGTTAACGTGGGGCTTACTACGTTCAAATTTAGCTTTAGACATGGTATTGCCTCAATCTAAGATTTTCTGGTGGTGAAACCATATATAGTGAAAAAGTCCGATGCAAATGAATGTCATCGAACAGATTATAAAGGTAGAAGTAGAATTTAAGAGAGGCTGGTGCTGATAGGCAGATTCGAACTGCCGACCTCATCCTTACCAAGGATGCGCTCTACCACCTGAGCCATATCAGCATGCAAATTTGGAGCGGGCAGCGGGAATCGAACCCGCGTTATCAGCTTGGAAGGCTGGAGTAATACCATTATACGATGCCCGCGCAACCTACTTAAGGCTACCTACTTACCTTGAAAATGGTGGAGGGAGAAGGATTCGAACCTTCGAAGGCGGAGCCGTCAGATTTACAGTCTGATCCCTTTGGCCACTCGGGAACCCCTCCAATAAAATTGGTGCCGGCACCAAGAGTCGAACTCGGGACCTACTGATTACAAGTCAGTTGCTCTACCAACTGAGCTATGCCGGCACTTCATTTCGGTAGCGGATATTAGGTAAATGTTGGGTCGAGTGCAATAGTAAATTGGTTTTTTTTCGCAAAAAAGCCCTGAATGGTGTTTTTTTACTCTGGCACTGCGTAGCGATTAGACTTCCCCCTAACCCTTTGTACACGGGATAAACAATTCGGTCTGGCATAGGGATTTTTTATTGTTCACGAATAATTCATGGTGTACTGTGCCTTGCCTGAGCAGAGGAAATCAGATGACAACAGCCAACTCAATTCAACAGGCATTGTATATGCCTTTTCACCGCCAGCAATGGGCCGAACTTCGTGAGTCTGTGCCTTTGACCTTGAGCGAAACCGAATTGAAGAAGCTGCGGGGGATTAACGAAAAAGTTTCCCTCACAGAAGTTACCGACATCTATCTGCCCCTCAGCCGTCTGCTTAACTTGATCGTTGGCGCCAAGCAGCAAAGAGGTTTGGTGTTAAATGAGTTTTTGGGGCAAACCCCAGCGAAGAGCCCATACATTATCAGTATTGCCGGCAGTGTCGCCGTAGGGAAAAGCACTACAGCCCGTATCCTGCAGGCACTGTTGAGCCATTGGCCCGAACACCCTAAAGTCGATCTGATTACCACTGATGGTTTTCTCTACCCGCTGGCCGAGCTGAAACAAAAAGGGTTGTTGCAGCGTAAGGGCTTTCCGGAAAGCTATGACATGAAGCTATTGGTGGAGTTTATCGCCGCCATTAAGTCAGGCGCCGAGTTGGTCGAGGCTCCTCTATATTCCCACATCAGTTACGACCGGCTTCCCGAAGTGCAGCAGGTCAGACAGCCGGACATTTTGATCCTGGAAGGCTTGAATGTACTGCAGACAGAGCTGGATTCTCCAGTGAGTATCAAGCGGCCTTTTGTTTCTGATTTCGTAGACTTCTCTATCTATGTAGATGCGGACGAATCACTGCTGAAACATTGGTATATAGACAGGTTCCTGCAGTTCCGGCATACAGCTTTTGCCAATGAACGCTCCTATTTCCACCACTATGCCAAGCTGAGCGATGCCGAAGCCGAACATATAGCCGCCAATATCTGGGACACTATCAACGGCCCGAACCTGAATCTGAATATCGAGCCCACCCGCGAGCGGGCACATCTTATTCTGAAAAAAGGTCAGGACCACCTGATGGATCAAGTGCTACTGCGAAAATAATCAAGCACCGCGTAAACTGATTTCCCCACCAACAAAATGCTGTGTGCCTGTATCTGTCTGCAGGATAACGCCGCCTTGCTCATCCACTCCCAGGTAGTGGCCGCTAATCTGCTGCTCACCCAGCAGCAGTTTGACCTGTTGACCGGCAAAGATATCGGCACTCTGCCACCTGGTGCTGAATGCCGCCAATCCTTGAGTTTCAAACAGCTTAATATCTTTCAATAACTGTTGGTAAAGATTAATAGCCAACTCCGTCTTGTCCGGCATAGAATCAAGGCCACTGAGATCGCTCCAGGGTTGATCCAGTTGTTCACCCAGTTCAGCAGGCATAGCCATATTCAAGCCTATTCCGATCACCAGATCGCATTCGCTGTCGGCAGTACCACTCATTTCAATCAGTACACCGGCAAGTTTACGGCCATCGAGATAGATATCATTGGGCCACTTCACTCCCAAACCTGTAATACCGAAAGACTCCAACACACTAACCAGAGAACAGGCGACCACCAGACTTAAGCCCATCGCCTGGGAAAGACCTTGAGAGAACTGCCAGTACAGGGAAAAGTAGAGGTGACTGCCGTAGGGCGACAACCACTGGCGTCCTCTACGCCCTCGTCCAGCCGATTGGTACTCGGCAATACAGAGATCACCATTACTCAATTCATCGACATGGTTGAGCAGGAAGGTGTTGGTACCAGCCAACTCATCAAAGTAAAAGCAGCGGTTATCTATAGCGGAAAGCAAACGCGGCTTGTCGATAAGATGCAAACTTCTCGCTAACTTATAACCTTTGCCTTTCACGCTGAAAATATCGATCCCAAAGGCGGCCAAGGCGCTGATATGCTTGCTGACGGCGGTACGGCTGATACCGAGCTGTTCGGCCAGTATCTCGCCGGAAACAAACTCACCCTGCTGCAACAGCTGTAATATTTCCCGCTTGCGCTTCCACTGTTCGGTCATCGTCAGAGACTCCTCTCTCCTGTTGCCGCAAAAATTCGCGGCTCGGGTAGTAATTCAACACCGAAACGCGTTTGCACTTGCCTGATAATTTCCCGCGCCAAATTAGCCACATCTTCACCGCTGGCGCCGCCTTTATTCACCAGCACCAAGGCTTGCTTATCATGAACTGCGGCAGCTCCCATCTGGAAACCTTTCAAACCTGCCTTATCGATAAGCCAGCCCGCGGCCAACTTAACAGTACCATCCTGCTGAGCATAACCCACCAAATCAGGAAAGCGTTCGGCCAACTTAAGATAGTCGGCAGCAGCAACCACTGGATTCTTGAAAAAGCTGCCAGCATTGCCAAGCACGGTAGGGTTAGGCAGTTTTTCCTGACGAACCTGACATACCTGCTTAAAAATCATAGGCGCGGTCACTTTTGTCTCTTCAGCAAGTGACTGCAACGGCCCATAACTCAGTTTGGGCTGCCAGTCTTTAGGCAGTTTCAAGCCGACAGAGGTGATCACAGCCCTGCCCTTGAGCTCGTTTTTGAAAATTGACTCTCGATAGCCAAAACCACAATCAGCGGCCTCGAGACGAGTTATCCCCCCGGTTTGCAGATCCAGATACTCAACCCAGTCACATACCTGGCACAGTTCAACCCCATAGGCACCTATGTTTTGAATCGGCGCAGCACCAACCGTTCCAGGGATAAGAGCCATATTCTCAAGTCCCGGCATCCCCAGCTTAAGCGTTTCACAAACCAATTCATGCCAGTTTTCACCGGCGGCAACCTTTAAATAGAAATGCGCTTGGTCCTCACTGACGTCGATTCCCTTGGTAGCGACTTGAATCACGCTCCCTTGATAATCCTCAAGCAACAATAGATTACTGCCGCCACCGAGGATCAGCATAGGGACATCATCATCCTTGTGCTGCATACAAGCCCGGACAAGCTCAGCGGTAGAACTCACTCTGATGAGTTCCCGACAATAACAATCGATTCCAAAAGTGTTCAAGGATTTAAGGGAGTGGACTAGGGCTGACATCTAAAGCTTTCACTGCAAATAAAAGCAGCATTGTAACGGGATTAACCGACTATTTCAGCCTTCAGCGGTTAAACATACTCAAACAAGTCAATCGTCTATCCAATAGAACTGATATCACACTTTAGCGTTCAACAGGAAACTCATTAGGGGGACTATGATGTAGCGATCATAGTGGTAAAAAGCTTCCGGTGTTATGACAGGCAATTGCAGATTAACTTTACCGGGAATGTGTCTGAATCACTGTGCTCCAAGCAAGACAGTCAAACAACAAGAAGCGTTGTTTGACTGCCATGAAAGGATTAACCGCCGAAACCGACATCCTTGATATCGACCCGGGTCACCTCGCCATACTTGGCCGCTATCGGGGCTATCTTGTCGCCACTGCCAATCAGCACCATCTGCAACTTATCCTTGGGGAAGTAGTTGTCAACCAACTGCTTGGTCTGCGCCAGAGTCAGTCCATCCACCCGTTGCTGGAATTGATTGATATAGGACTCATCAAAACCGTACAGGTACATGTCTGACAGCAGACCTGCCAACTGGCCGCTGGTTTCAAACTTGGGCGGGAACTGGCCTTTGACGTAGGCCTTGGCCGAATCCAGAGTCTGCTGATCTATCCCTTTCTGCCACAGGCGGCTGTAGGTCTTGAGTGCCAAGTCAATGGCTTCCTCTGTAGTAGCCGACTTGGTGAAAGTACTGATCATAAACACCCCTGAGTCACGATAGGGGACGAAACCCGAGCGCGCGCCATAGGTTAAACCGGCATTCACCCTCAGCTCATCGTTGAGCCAGGAGGTAAAACGGCCACCGAGTATGGTGTTGACCACAGTCAGGCCCACATAGTCAGGGTTATCCTGAGTCACACCCAGGCCACCTATGGTGAAGGTGGTCTCTATCGCGTCCGACTTATCCACCAGCAAGACTCGGCTGGCAGACAGAGTCGGCAGCCCCTGCTTGAGGTCAACGGCACGCAGCGATTCACTGTTGCTCCATTGACCGAATGCCGCCTGCAGCTTGGCCTTCATCTGCGCCGGGTCGAAATCGCCCACCACGCTGATAGCGGTATTGGCCGGTTGATAGTAGCCCTTGTGGAAGGCTCTCAGCTGGTTGACCGTCAACTGGGACACAGATTCGCTGGTTCCCGAAGTGGCATTGCCATAAGGATGCTGACCGAAGACCAACTTGTTGAAGTAGCGCCCAATCACAGACTTGGGACTCTCTTTCTCCTGCGCCAGCTCGGCGACTCTGCGGTTCTTGAGTTTATCAAACTCGCTAGCATCAAAGTCGGGACGGGTCAGCACATCGGCAAACAATCCCAGCATGGTATCAGCATCTTTGGCCATAAAATCGGCACTGAGGTAACTGCCCTCACGGCCGGCATCGGCATTCAGACTGGCACCGAGAAAGTCCACCTCCTGCTCTATGCTGGCCTTGGTGCGACCGGCGGCGCCAAGCAACAAGCCCTGAGCCGTCACCTCTGCCACACCGGCTGTGGTGTCATTGACGCTGCCGACTTTCACCACGGCGTTCAGGGTGATCAACGGCACCTCTTTCTGCGGCATCAGCATCAGCGTCAGGCCGTTACCCAGAGTGACTCTTTCATAAGTTGGCAGTACAAAGTGGCCGGTATCCTGGCTCACCTTCACCTGGGTAGACTGACAACCTGAAACCATCAAGGCTGCAGCAATGGCCACGGCGCCCAGAGAGGCCTTGAGAGAAAAAACCTTGCTCATTGATCCGCCTCCTCTTGTGCAGCCAGTACCCCCACAGTGCGGTTGGCCCGGCGCAGGTATGTTTCTGCCACCCTTTGAATGTCGGCCACTGTGACCTGGTTATAGGCATCCGGTGCCTGGAACAGCTTGTCGAAGCTACCGAAATAAAGTTCGTAGGTGCCCAGGGTATTGGCCTTGCCATTGATGGTTTCCATACTGCGATAGAAATCCATCAGCTTGATATTTTTGGCTTTTTCCAACTCTTCAACCTTAACGCCGTCACGGGCAATACGGTTGACCTCTTCAATCAATGCCTGTTCCAGAGTGGTGGCGCTGACACCTGGGGCCGCCACCCCAAGGATGTACAACAGGTTGGGGTCAAAAGACATGGGCATATAAGTCTCGGCGGCAATCGCCAACTGCTGGTCCACCAAAGCCTTGTAGAGACGCGAGCTGTTGCCTTCACTCAGAATCGAGGTCAGCAGATCCAGCGCGTAATAGTCTTTATTGGTGGTGGCCGGTACGTGATAGGCCAGCATGATATTAGGCGTGCTGACAGACTCTTTCTTGACGAAGACCCGTCGTTCCCCTTTTTGCAGCGGCTCGACTGTCTTCACCGCCTTGGGTGGCTCTTGCGCCGGGATAGGGCCAAAGTAACGCTGGGCCAGACGCTTGACCTCGGCCAGCTTAACGTCACCGGCAATCACCACAACCGCATTGTTGGGGGCATAGTAGGTCTTGTGATACTGCACCAGATCTTCCAAGGTCCAGGCCGCAATATCAGATTCATGGCCAATCACTGACCAGCTATAAGGATGCGCCCTGAAGGCCACACCTTTTACCTCTTCCTGCAGGGTACGCCAGTTGGAGTTTTCCAGCCCTGTGGTACGTTCTGAGGCAACTACGCCGCGCTCACTCTCTACCATCTCTGCATTGATATCCAGCGCCGCAATCCGATCGGCTTCCAGATCAAAAATGGTTTCCAGAGCATTGGAAGGGAACCAGTCGGTATAAACGGTCACGTTTTCAGTAGTGTAGGCGTTGTTGGCGCCACCGGCCGCTTCCATGGTGCGGTCAAACATCTTGGGGCCGTATTTCTTGGAGCCATTGAACATCATATGCTCGAAGAAGTGAGAGATCCCTGTGATCCCGGGCACCTCGTTGCGTGAGCCCACCTTCCAAAACAGATACATGTTGGCATTGGGAATGGATGAATCTTCCAATACCATGATTTTCATGCCGTTATTCAGGGTAAAACTCTGAATATCTTCGGCCGTGGTCGCCTGTGTTGTCGCCGCCCCAAGAAGGCTGGCTGACATCAGCAGGGCGGTCAGCGTACGCTTCATTGGGTCGCTCCTTGGCTGATTGCTGATTTCAAAAGATCCAATATCGGGTAAAAAAGCACTGCAAATCAAGTAACAAGTGATACAGAATTGTCAGATTTTGTAAGCAAAGTGCTTTATCCCGTACGGTTTATTTGCTGCTTAAGCTGGAGAGTGCCAGTGTGGTCAACGCCTCTATCCCCGTATTGAACGCTGCTTCATCGGCATAGAAATAGGGGGAGTGATTGCTGGCCGCCGTTGACGGGTCAGTCCCCTTAGGCGTTACCCCAAGAAAGAAGAAAACTCCCGGGGTTTCTTGCGCGTAGAAAGCAAAGTTCTCAGCCCATGTGATAAGCCCGGGTTCCACCAGCCTCTCCCCTTGCCGACCACTTGCTCCAGCAAGGGCCTGACTTCGGCTACCAATTCAGCACTGTTCACCAGCACAGGATAGCCTTGGACTGCCTCTGTCTTCGCCTCAGTGCCATTGGCTTGCGCTATCATTTCAGCGGTCTTGCTCAGTTGCCGTTTAATATTGGCTCGGCTAGAGGTTCTACTAATAGTAAATTGAGCGTCAGCCGTTATTGAAGACCTCCAAGTTTAGTTAAACGGCAAACACTTTAACTTGGGGGGCTGAAGTACTGATTTGGCTTAAGGCTCTATTTTCTTCTGTTTCAGCTTCTTCATCTTGGGCTCGTCGATTTTACGCTCTTTGGCCGCCGCCTCTTTGGCTTCCTGCAGGTATTTCTGTTCCCGCTGCGCCCTCTCATCAAACTGTTTACTGGCTTTTAACCTTTGCTCCTCCTGCCAATCTCCCGATTGCTGGCGTTTGAGCACCTTCTGTTCCCGCTCGGCAGTTTCCGTGGCGGCGGCCCTGGCTTTTTCCAGTTGCTCCTGCTCCAGACGCCGGGCATCTTCACTGGCCTTTTCACTCAGTTGAGTCAAATCAGCCGCACTCACGCCAAAGGCCAGCAACCAGCTCAATAACAGTATTAATCTCGCCAAAATTCGCTCCTGCTTAGAGAGAACAAAAATCCATCTTCCAAGGACTATCACACATTTTTTCACCAGTTTGACCGATAATGAAGGTTTTTAGCAACAAAACGAAATTTTGATTGAGCCAAAGAGTAGATCTGTTTAGCTTTAAACTAACGGATTGAAATGCTGTTCCACATAACCGTTTGCCCAACCAATAAGCTATAGGGTGCAAGGCAGGTCACCACATAGTCGGAAGTGTTAGCTTCCTTCCTGTTGGTTGAAAAGCCGAATATGCGGAGCTGTGTAAACATAACAAAGGGAAGTGGTTCTCAACGGAGAACGACAAGGGAGTATCCTGGATGATCCGATGGACACAACTGTTACAGAGCCTGGTGGCCGACACAAAACTCGGCCCCCAGTTGCAACTCTGGCGCAGCGAGCCTCACTCGACACCTCTGGCCTTATTCATGGGGTGCAAAATTTTTGCCGCCAATCAGGCAGCATTGGATTACTTCGCCTGTGTTCACCAGGAAATTCTCGATGCCACTCTCTACGACTTTGCTCCCCGACTGCAATTAGGCGGTCAGAGCAGTATAGAGTTGGCCAAAAAACTCATGCAAGCCGCGGCGGCCAGCTCTCAAGTACAGGAGTGGTTACACCTCAATCGCCACGGCAAAGAGCTGCCAACCCGCCTCTACCTGGAACCCGTCAGAATAGATAGTAATAAGATGATCTTGGTGAGGTTCGAAGCCTTGGATCGTCGCCTTAGTCCCAGAGGTGAAGCTCAAGACGTATTCGGCCTGCTGCCCCGCAGCGTATTGGCCGGAATTCTCGAAGAAAGTGCCGAAGCCGTTGTCATCAGTGATACCTCGGGCAAAATCCTTGCGGTCAATCGAGCCCTCTGCCGTCTTTGCGGCTTTAGTCAGGCGCAGCTGATAGGTCAGCAGTTGCAGATCCTCGAAACCGCAAACGATCCCAAGCAGAGAGAATGTCGTGCTGCGCTGGCGCAGCGGGACTTCTGGCAGGGAGAGGTCAGCCATACCCGGGTCGATGGCAGTCACTTCCCCGCCTGGCAGAGCAGTCGCAGGTTGCAGACTGAATCCGGTTGTTATCTGGTCACCATCTTCAGCGATATCAGCGAGCGTAAACAGCTGGAATCACGCCTGACAGAACAAGCCATGTTTGACATGCTGACAGGGCTTCCCAATCGCCGTCATATGAAGCGCAAGCTGCGCCAGGTTCTCAGAGCCAGTCTAGAGGCCTTCAACCAAGGAAAGCCAACCACGGGAGCCTTGATGTTTCTGGACCTCAACGGCTTTAAACATGTCAACGACTGTTTCGGTCATTCCATGGGGGACAGAATACTGCAACTGGTCGCCGCCAGGCTGGAAGCCGGTTGTATAGAGAGAGCCGATATCGCCCGTATGGGCGGCGATGAATTTACTCTGGTGTTGCAAGATTGCCGCGACAGGGAAGATATCTACCTTTTTGCACAGCAGATATTGGCTCTATTCGAGACCCCATTTGAACTGGAAGGACAAAAGTTTTACCTGGGTACCAGTATAGGTATCAGCCTTTTTGGCAACCAGGAGATAGACCCTTCCGAACTGCTGAGCCAAGCCGACACAGCCATGTACAGTGCCAAACGCAGCGCCAGCCATATCAATTTCTATGACAGCTCCATGAGTGAGGCCGCCGAACATAAACTTAAACTGCTCGGCGATCTGCGTCACGCCTTGGGTCTGGGACAACTAAGCCTGTTTTATCAACCCATAGTCAGGCTCAAAGATAACCATATGGCCGGTGCCGAAGCACTGCTGCGCTGGCACAAGAGTCCTCATGAACTGTTGGAAGCGGCCGATTTTGTACCCTTGCTTGAAGAAACCGGTCTAATAGTCACTGTCGGCAACTGGGTCGTAGAGCAAGCCTGCCGACAACTGGCTGTTTGGCGGCAACAGGACAACGACTTTATTATTTCAGTCAATATATCGCCGCTGCAATTAGAGCACCTGGACTTTTACCAACAGGTAAAATCTGCACTGCAACATCATCAGCTTCCCGCAGAAGCCTTGATTCTGGAGATCACCGAATCGGCATTGCTGGGCCACCCACGTCAGGCCAAACAAACCCTCAAACAGCTCAGGGCACTGGGCGTCAAAATAGTTCTCGATGATTTCGGTACCGGGCTGTCATCATTGAGTCGTTTGGGCAGTCTGCCACTGGATGGGCTAAAAATTGCCGGTGAATTTGCCGAGCAATTACAACATCAAAAAGGCAAACGTTTGTGCCAAGCCATAGTACAGCTGTCACAAGCACTTGAACTCAAATTTGTTGCCGAAGGAATAGAAACCGAATATCAAAATAATATGGTACGACAAATGGGGGATGGACTGGCTCAGGGATTCTTTTTCGGTTACCCCTTGCATCCAGAACAGTTTGCCTTGGCGCATTTTGATCTATAAGAGCTCGATACTAAGAAGGGTGAACAGAACTGTCGGCAACAGAGTTACTCTGCTACCACTCCCCTGCAAAAGCGGTAAGCCGACAGTCCCACTCCATCATCAAGGATGATGTAGGCTCATTAAAACCGGATTCACTTATAAATGTCGTGATCTACACGGAATTTTCGCGACTACTTACTCACTTACTCAATACCGCTCACGCACTTTGGCCGGCATCCGCCGTAGCCTCTGCTCCACCAGCTCAGCAAGTAATGCGTACATAGGTGCCACATCCAGCCCAGGCTCCAACTGAGACAGAGCTGCAGCTGCAGCCTCGAGTGTCGATAAGCTATCACTGCGATTAGCCTTGCGGATGCGATACGCTGTCGGCACCGCCAGTGGCAAATGCCTTTGAGGCAACGCCTGTAACCAAGGGTTAAGCCGATACATTTTCAAGGTTTTGCGCCAGGTGCCGTCCAGCAGGATAAGCCTTACAGCTTCTGATGAGTCATCCGCCTGCAACAGCTGACTGTTATCAGAAGGATAGAGCAAGAAAGTCGGCATGCTATCTGTTGTCAGTTCAGCTCTCAACTCGGCAAAATCCGCCTCGGTTTCTCCCACTATCACCCGGGTGTCCGGCACGGCCAACTGCAACAAACGCACACTATTTTTGGCATGCTCGACCTCCGCAGGATGCTGCAGCACCAGCAGCTGGCTACCAGGATATATTGCAGACACTGCAGTACAAACACAGGCCGTTTCTGGGTACCCACATTGTTCACAATAACAGCGCGACATACCTAATATCTTTCCTTAATCAGCACTTGCTCTCTTCAACGCCATCTTGCTATTTATAGTCAGGCTGATAGTCGATCATCTGCCAAGACGGCAGCTCAGTAATGCCAATATTAACACATGCCCCAGGTTAAATTCGGCTCAGAGTCCGATGCCAAAATGAAACGGTTAATGAGAGTCCACTGTATGACAACAATGCTTTATAAATAGAACAACTCTGTCCTCATCGCCTTTGCTTCCAGTTAGGTGACTAACAGAACTTGTCGAAAATCCGACCTCAAAAACAATGGTAAAAGATATAAAAAAGCCCCGCTCAAAGAGCAGGGCAAGCCAGTTAGCACATAAATAAGAAGGGAGAAACCCGCAGAGCCCTTAAGCTCTAACCAAAGATCGCCAGCAAGATTAAGCACTCTTGATGACAGCGGCATGACACTGATGCGGGATTTTTATGACAAACTCAATCCTGCTGTGCTTGCAGGTACTGACGCAAGGCGTCTCCCGGAATCGAGGTTTCCGAGGCAACCGCGAAAGCCGCCCACAAAGAGGCTTCCTTCATGGCCTGTTCCACTGCCATTCCCGATACCAAACCATGGATAAGCCCGGCGGCAAAAGCATCACCAGCACCCGTGGTATCCACCACTTTCGCCGGAACAGCAGCTATCAGAGCCTCACCATCCTCCTGATATAACACCGCGCCCTGCTCGCCTTGAGTCACAATAAAGTATTTAAGTGCGTCACCGGCTATCTGACGCCCAAACTGCCAGGGGCTGAGCTCGCTGCGTCCTTGCATATCTGTTACCGAAGACAGCAATACATGGCAGGGTCTTGGCCTGTCATCTTTGGCCAATTGTGCCACCACCAGAGTGTGTTCCAGCGCGGTTCGCGCCCAACTGACCGCACCTTCGGCGGATGAGTTGATATATAAGGCATCCCACTGCGACCACTTGGGCGGCGCCGGCAATTCAAATATCGGCCGTTGCGGCCGAATAATGGTGCGCTCGCCATCCGGGGTCATCACCAACAGCATTTCACAGGTATTGCCTGCTCGCCGCTGCACCCTGCGACAATCCAACCCTTGGGTACTGGCTTCGGCCAGTAGCCAATCGCCCATCTCGTCGCGTCCAACCTGACTCACCAGAGCCACATTATGGCCGGCCCATTCCAGACCTATGCCTGTATTGGCGCCACCACCACCCAAGCGTTGGCCACCATCCTGATAATGGAATCTGCCTCCGGTACGCAAGGGTTTATCCAGCAATAAGATTCGGTCACAGTTAAGGTTGGCAACGAGCAAAATCTTGGCCATAGAAATAATCCACAGAAACGAATGACCCCATCTTACCCCAGGGCAAACACTAAATGCAGCGCAGCCAACAACAAAGGCCACAAGAGGTGATATTGCCAAACGGCTAAAAACACCGTTTTAACTCAGCAAAAATTGCCATTTAAGCGAGTTTTTATTTACATTTATTCAAAGTTAAAACAGACTATTAAACATCCAGACTTTGGTGAAATTTTCTTTCCAAGACAACAAAATAAACTCACTTTACCCGAGCGCTACAGACTCCTATATTCGCGGAAAATTTCACCATTCAGACTTTTTAAACAGATCTCCGTTTAAAAGGTCGTTTTTCTATTTGGAGTCTGAGTTGTCCCAACCTCACGCCACCGCTCACAACAACAGTGCCTGGGTACCTGTTGCGGGTTTGACCCTGTTTGCTCTGGCTTCCGGCTATCATATGAGTCTGCTGCCGCTGGCATTGGACGGTTTTGGCTTGGCAACAGATCTGGCGGCTTGGCTGGCGAGTATTTTCTATTTCGGCTTGCTACTCGGGGCAACTTGTATTTCACCTGTCGTGGCACGCCTGGGACACAGAGGCGCCTTCATCCTGTTTCTATTGCTGCTGGCGGCGACAGTGGCTGGCATGCCCTTGGTGGTTAATGGTCAGTTTTGGCTGGCGGCGCGCTTTATTGCCGGGATTGCCGTGGCCGGCATCTTCGTAGTGGTGGAGTCCTGGTTGTTGATAGCCGACACCGCCAAGCAGAGAGCCAAGCGTTTGGGCTTCTATACAGGCTCACTCTATGGCGGTAACGCTCTGGGACAACTGGGTGTGGGACAATTGGGTGTCGATGGTGCCATGCCGCATATTTTGGTGGCGATAGTACTGGTGTTGGCCGTATTGCCGCCACTGCTGGCCAAGCGCTGCCAGCCACAAAAAATACAGCATCAGAAGATTAGCTTCAAAGAAGTCAGGCATGTCAGTCGCCCTGCCATCATGGGCTGCCTGGTTGCAGGTTTGGTATTGGGCCCCATCTATGGCCTGATGCCTGTGTTTCTCAGCGAGCAAACGGGTGACCATCAACTGACGGGCAAACTGATGGCCATAGTGATCCTGGGAGCCATGTTGGTGCAACCCCTGGTCAGTTGGTTGTCTCCCAGATTCAGCAAGACTCTCTTGATGGCGTTTTTCTGTTTGTTGGGCGCCGCCGGGGTTGTGGGTATTCTGCTGAGTCACAGCACTTTGGTGATGGGCTTCAACCTGTTGCTGCTGGGGGCTGCCGCCTTCGCCCTTTACCCTATCGCTATTACGCTGGCCTGTGACAGCCTCGACAGCAGCAAGATAGTGGCGGCAACCGAACTTATGCTGCTCAGCTACTCTGTGGGTTCGGTTATCGGGCCTCTGGTAGCCAACGGCTTCCAGCAACAGCAGGGGTTGCCCATGTACCTGGGCTTGTGTCTGACCACAACTTGTATCTATATGCTAATGTCCAGTGTGCGACCAACCCGTGGCCGGATGCCGGCACTGCGTCCCTGAGTCCACTTCCCGAGCTTAGTGTCAGCCATTCAGGCTGACACTCACTTGGAATGACCCGCTAAGCTCCTGAGTCATTTATGCTCTGTGGGCGTCGCTAGGCTTGTCAGCATAGCAACAAAACGCCAACACAGCAGGCAATGCCTCACGACCATCGGCCAGCCCTAAATGATACACAGCCTCTACCTTGTTGATGTCGCGCTCCAGCCTCGACAAGTCCAGCGCCATCTTAGGCTGGAGCACCATGGCACTTCCATCGGCAACTGCCTGCTGTAATTGCTGTTGTGCCTGGTTGTACACCTGATGACGCCTCAGCAAAGCATCGACAACCTTGGGGTAACGCCGATAAGCTTTTTGTGCCAGCCATTTAAATTTAAAGGCTGACTTTCTGTAATCTGCGGCCTGAGTCAGGATAATCAGTTGTTTTTGATAGCCATCTACTCTGGCTTGCTCTAGCGGAATAGGTGCCGCAATGCCACCATCAAGATAAGGCACCCCATTGATGACGACGGGTTTGGAGATAAAAGGCAGGCTGCTTGAGGCAATCAGTATCTGCAACAGCTCGTCGTGGCCACCAAAATCACTCATGCCAAAGAAGTCAGTTTCACCGGAAAGGCAGTTGAAAGCCCCTATCTTGAATTCGGCTCCCGAGGACAGGAAGGTCTCAAAATCGAACGGCAGCAACTCGTGAGCCATACGTCTATAGGTGAAGTCAGTATTGACATAATTGCCCGTCTTCAGCAGATGCCTCATGCCCATGTAGCGCTTATCTGCAAGATAACGCTGCTGAATTAACAGGTTACGCCCTTTCTGCCTGGAAAGGTACGAAGCCGGATAGATAGCGCCGGCGGAAACCCCTACCTGATAATCAAACATGACCCCGGCTTCCAAGAAAGCATCCAGCACCCCGGCGGTATAAATGGCGCGCAGGCCGCCGCCCTCCAGTACCAAAGCCGTGCCTTGCTGTTGCCTAAACGCTGTGACCATTATGATTCCCCCAATACAGCCAATAGCGCAGCATAACCAAGCATACCTCACAGGGAAAGCTGCTCTTGAAATACCCATACTTTAGAAGTAAGTGATTTGCCTTTGATTACTTAAGCTTATACTGATTTTCCATTAAGAAATCTGCCAAAAACATTCTAATTGATTACCAGCTTATCCTTGGTAAACCCTGGTGGCATCGGGTTTGGCTATGTTTGGCAAAATCACAACATTACGGTTATCAGGCGAGCCGGCATTATCAAACAACTGATTAAAAAGTAACTTATCTACCGTGGCAGGAAGCCATGCTGTATTGCCGGACAGGAGTTAAAAGAATGGATGCTAGAAATCAAGGGGAAATCTGCTTACTACCGCAGTTGGCCAACAAGCACAAACTCAAGCTCTATCGCTGTTGTCTGGAAGAATTTCGACAGTTGGGCTACTGGGACAAATATGTGCAGCAAGTGCAAGACGAAGTTAATAGGCTCCAAGCCTTGGCGGAACAATAAACAACATGACACCCGGCAACAGGGTGGCGCAGCTCAAATTTAAGTTGAAACATTTCCCGGAACAAGCTGCAATATCGACGCAAAATTTCACCTTGGACTGTCTAGCCACTCAGAAATACAAAGCCAACTTCAATTTGGCCAAGGATGCCGAAATACTTAAGGAAAAAAGATGAAACGCTTTGTTTTTTTATCTTATTTTTGGTTATGCCTGTTATCTGAGTTGGGTAAAGCTCAGCGGTAATGAACCGCAACAGCTGACCGACATTCACCAGAACACCCTAAGCAAGAGTATCCGCGAAGCGGCTCAAACCTCGCCGCGCTATGCCAGTCACTCTGTGGAGATGGATGTCAGATTCCACTGCGATGGACGCCAGTATTGCAGCCAGATGACCTCCAGGGCCGAAGCCGAATACTTCAACCGTTACTGCCCCAACACCAAGATGGACGGCGACAATGATGGCCGTCCCTGTGAAAACGACAGTCGCTGGTGAGTCACGCTATTTTTCAACCAGCGGCTATAGCTCACTCAGAACCAGACAACTGCCAACAGTTGCGGCCAAGTTTCTTGCCTTGATAAAGTGCTTTGTCGCACCACGGCTATCATGCTGGAAAGCTCATCGTCACATCCAAATCCAGTTCTGAGTATCAACACTTAAGTGACAAGCACAGCTTGGTGTTACTGATACAAAAACGTTTCATCCGTGAGCGGATTTGGTGATAAAACATACTATATTTCAAGGTTTAAAATCTGGACGAGATCCATGAGCGGCGAAACATGCCCCCAGGGTCGCTATCGCCTCACGGATTTTTGGCGCCTGCCCCTCACGCCCTGCGGTCAGGGCATAGACGCTGTACTGTGGCAGTTGCCAGTCAGGCAATAGAGGCAACAAAGTGCCCTGCTGCAAAAACTGCTGCACTTCAGGCTCCGGTAAGGCCGCATAACCCAAACCATCCAGGGTGAAGCGGATCAGACTCTGCATATTGTTGACCGCCAGACGCCCAGGCGTTAAAGACAGCTGCTCACCACTGACGGTATGACTCAACATATTGTCCTGCACCATACTTCCCTTATGGCACAGACGCTCCCAATCCTGCAGTTCACCAGGATGGCTTGGCATAGAGCGCCCTCGCCGATGCAGAAAGTCTGGTGCCACGCACAAGAGCATCTGCCAATCGGCCAGATGATGAGCCACCAGCGCCGAATCGGCCAAGGGCCCGATACAGATAGCCAGGTCTAGGGCGCAACCCACCAAATCTACCACCTCATCCTGCAACTGCAGCGTCAATTGAATGCCGGGATGCGCCTCCAACAGACGCCTTAACGGCTCACTGAGAAGGCCGCCACCAAATCCCACGGGGGCGGCTATCCGCAACTCACCGGCCGGAGAGTCCTTCAATCGACTCAACTGCAGCTCAGTCTCATCGGCAAGTGCGATCATCTGCACACAACTCTGGTAAAAGAGTTTTCCAGCCTCAGTCGGCGTCAACGCCCTGGTGCTGCGGTTAAGTAGCCCAAGCCCTAGTTGCTGCTCCAGCTTGAATATCTGCTGACTAACGGCAGAAGTACTCATGCATAACTGCCTGGCGGCGGCATTCATAGTGCCCTTCTCTACTGTGGTGGCAAATACCAGCATCGCCTTGACCATCTGCCTATTCATCTTTCAGCCCCATCAAAACAGCCAAAACATCTCAGTTACGGCAGTCGCTATAAAGCAATCCTTAACTGTGTTTTCAGAAAAATGCGCTTGAGAGGATTGTATCATCGGCGTAAATTCTCGCCATTGAAAATCATTCTCATTTACATAGTTTGCATTTATCATTCAGGAGTCAGAAACCTATGCCTTTGTGTCGAATCAGCCCACTGGCCAGCGCCATTGCCGCACTCTTACTCATACCTGCGGCTCAGGCCGATGAAGCGCCCCAAGACATGGAAGTCATAGTGGTCACAGCCTCCGGCTACGAGCAACAACTCAAGGATGCTCCCGCCTCTATCAGCGTGCTTACCCGAGAACAGCTGGATAGCCGTTTCTATCGCGATATTACCGATGCCATGCTGGATGTTCCCGGCGTTGTGGTTACCGGCGGCAGCGATCGCCGTGACATTAGCCTGAGGGGCATGGGAAGCCAATACACACTGATCCTGGTAGACGGCATGCGCCAGTCATCCCGGGAGACTCGTACCAACAGCGATGGCCCGGGAGTCGAAGGCGCCTGGACTCCGCCATTGTCGGCAATAGACAGAATCGAAGTGGTGCGCGGCCCTATGTCATCCCTGTATGGTTCTGATGCCATAGGCGGGGTGATCAATATCATCACCCGCAAGGTTCCGGAAAACTGGCAAGGCGAACTCAGGCTGGACAGCACAGTTCAGGAACGCAGCGAATCCGGCAATATCTATCAGGGTAACTTCTTTGTCAGCGGGGCCCTGATCCCGGACTGGCTGGGTCTACAACTCTATGGACAATACACCAAGCGAGAAGAAGACCAGATCACCGGCGGTTACCGCGGCCGAGATGCCAACAATCTCAGCGCCCGTTTCTCGCTGACTCCGAGTGACGACCACGACATCATTTTGGAGGTCAGCAGTGCCATTCAGGAATTGGACAGCACTCTTGGCAAAACAGTCGCCCCTCTCGCTCCCGGCAAACCCTGCGGCCGTTTTGGCTGCCCGGCGTCCTCCACCACAGAATATGAAAGCCGCAAGTATTCCTTGGCACACACGGGCCGCTGGGAAATAGGTACGAGTAACACCTGGGTCAAATATGAAGAGTTTGAAAACAAAAGCCGGGCAATGACCATCAAAAACACTGATGCCCAGACCAGTCTGATCACCGGCTTTGGAGATAGTCATACCACCACCTTTGGAGCTGCCTTCAATTACCAGGATCTCAGTGATAAAACAGGTAATCAGGTAGGTGACCGTAGCGACATCAGCAGACGCCAATGGTCGGTATTTGCCGAAAACGAATGGCGCATGAGCGACACCTTTGCCCTGACGGCCGGTTTACGCATGGATGATGACGAAAACTTTGGCGAGCACTTCAGCCCCCGTATCTATGGAGTCTGGAACCTGACTGACAGCACAACCCTCAAAGGTGGTGTTTCCACCGGCTTCAGGGCGCCAAGCCTGAGACAAACAGTGCCGGATTGGGGCCAGGTCAGCCGCGGTGGCAATATGTACGGTAACCCGGATCTAAAACCCGAGACCTCAATCAACTACGAGCTGGGGCTGCACACCGGCTTCGGCGAGAATATCACCACGGCCATGACAGTCTTCTATAACGAGTTTGAAGACAAAATTACCCGAGTACCCTGCCCCGAGAGTCAGTGTACCGATGGTCCGAACCGGTTTGGCTCGGATCCCACCACTTATGTGAATGTGGATGAGGCGGTAACCCAAGGGTTCGAGTTGGATTTCAGCTATGACATCAATGATGACATCCAACTTTCGGCCAACTACACCTATACAGACTCAGAGCAAAAAACGGGTCGCTATCAAGGCAGCCCTCTGAATAAACTGCCCAAGCACTTGCTGCAAACCTCCCTTAATTGGCAAATCAACGACAGCTGGGGCAGTTGGGCCAGAGTGCACTACCGAGGTGAAGAGAGCCAGCCCACCACAGGCCCTTCGTCATCGACTCTGGTAGCCCCCTCTTACACACTGCTGGATATAGGTGCCAACCTGCAACTGATGGAAAACCTCAAACTCAGCGCCGGTATCTATAATTTACTGGACAAAGAGATTACCCAGGAAGAATACGGCTATATCGAAGACGGCCGCCGCTATTGGCTGGGGATGACCTGGAGCTTCTAACGAGAAAGCCTTATGCCGTTTTTATAAACCAGGACAATTCTGGGATATACTGGCGCAGTTCAACTCTCTTACTCCAAAGACCGCGCACCGTCGCGGTCTTTTTATTACGGTTGCAAAAAACGTCATGACAGCGTTTACTGTGTCCGCGCCAACTTCTCAAGGTTAAGGAAAACAATGAAACTGATACTGATTATTATCGCGTTTGTGGCCTTCTTTATTGCCCTGAAAAAGTGGCAACGAGCCCAAGCGGTAAAAAGTGGCGACCCGGATGCCATGGCCAATGAAGGCTTGAGACTGATTGGCAGAAATAGCGTCGATGAAGGCATAGCGCTGCTGGAACAGGCCGCCAATAAAGATCATCCCGCCGCCGCCCAAATGCTCTATGAGTTCTATACCCGTCCCGAACTGGAGATGGTCCCCAATGATGCCGACAAGGCGATGCACTGGGCCGCCAAGGCCTCGTCATTGGACAATGAATTTGCCAAGCTCCATGACCTGATGCTGGAGCTGAACCAACACCCTGCTTTTGGTGACAATATTCAGCTACTGGAGCAAAACTTACTCCCCAGAGCCGAAGCCGGTGATATTGAGAGCCAAAGCCAACTGGGACGGGTCTATGCCCGTAACCCGATACTCGATAAAGATGGCAGCAAGGCGATAAAATGGCTCGAGTTGGCCGCTGCCAAAGATGATCCCGAGGCCTGCTTTCATCTGGGAAAATTACTGCAGGAACCCAGACAAGGTGAAGCCGATTTGCAGCAAGCAAGATTCTGGCTCACCAAGGGGCACCAGCTCGGTGAAACTGCCAGCGGCGGTCATCTGGCGGAAATGATGTTGCAAGGCCAAGGTGGCCCGGTGGATAAACGCCAGGCCGAACGACTCTTGATTGAGCAGGCAAAAGACAGCAGTTACTCGCAACTGACATTAGGGCAGCGCTACCTGAACGGTGACCAATTACCCCAAGATCTGCACAAGGCCAGAGAATGGTTGGAAAAAGCCGCAGCCGACGAAGAAAACAGCGTGGCGGCGACTATTTGGGCCGGTTTCCTGCTCGAGCACTCCCGCGATAGCCAGGATCACCTGCATGCCAAGGCATTACTGGAGCCCCTGGCGCAAGCCTGGGATCTTGGTGCCCACTTTCAGCTCGGTAAGCTCTATGAACAAGGGTTAGGTGTCAATCGCCAACTGCCGCTGGCACTGATGCATTTCGAGTTTGCCGCCATGGGCGAAGAAGCCGAATATTTCGCCGCCAAAGAGACTCTGGCAGCACGTCTGAGCCAATCGGAAAAGCAGCAAGCCCAAGCTCTCAAACAGGAATATTTGACCCTGCACCCCATAGATAACCTGGCCCAGGCCAGATTGGACCTGCTCAAGGGCCAAGCTCTACTGTATGCGGATGAGCAAGAATACCAGGAGCTGCAACAAGCGCTGCACTGGCTGGAAAAGGCCGCCTTCGGCGGAGAAACTCTGGCCTATGAAGAGCTGTATGAAACCTGCCTCAAGCTGGATAAACGGGTAGATGCCGCCGTATGGCTGTATCTGGAACTGGCAGAACATAACCAGTTTGGTTTTCAGGGGAATCTAGTGCTAAAACAACAGGAACTGCTGCAAAGCTTTACCGAGGCCGAAACTGCCTGGTATGAGCAGCGTCTCGAAGAGGTTCGGGCGCAGTTGCCGCAAAATAACCCCGAGGCCGCCTGAGCTGTGTTAAACCTTTGAAGACAGACCCCGGCCTTGGCCTGGGTTTGTCTTTTCTGAGATGATTGCCAAAACCGCTAACCCAGCAGTTCAGCCTTTATTCTTGATGGTCCAATAGGCGGCGTTGACACCATCTTCACGAAACTCGATATCCACCGGGTACTCACGCTCACAACCTTCTACTATCCAGCGTTCATGCCAGTAGCGCTCACCGACTTCGCCTTTGGGCATCGCCAGCACAAAGGCAAAAAACTGCTCCGGCACCTCGCAGCCGCGGCGAGCCACTTCGGCGGCCACGCCCGGCATAGCATCCTTGAGCAGAGTTTCATTGGCTAAAGTGCCTTGCTGAACTATCTCCTCAGAGAAGTATTCCCCTTCGGCCGCGGCTACCGGCAGTGACACCAGCAAGCCACACAAGATCCCAATCCATTTCATCTGCTTTCCTCCCTGATAGTTTCAGTATCAATATTAGCCCGTCATCCCGCCACAGGCTCAACCAGCCTAGTAGAAGATGGGTCTGCTTTAGGTCGCCGGAGTGTGAACAAAGCTGTAGTTTCATGTAAAACAATATCTTAAGCTTTAATGTCTTTGGATTTATGCACCGAGGCAAAATACCATTAAGGAATCCATGGCAGCGACCTTCCCTATATCCACTGCCACTCTCAGCTTGCCAGACGTCAGAGGCTTGGCTAGACTGCCGCATCGGCGACGATTCAGTTGGCAATATCTCTATTCTATAAACCGGGCGATGTAATGAAAGCAAAGCAGTATCAGGGCTTTACCCTAATTGAACTTGTAGTGGTGATTATTATCCTCGGGATCCTGGCAGTGGTGGCCGCACCCAAGTTCCTCAATCTGCGCGACGACGCCACAGAGCAGGTACTTAAAGGCCAGTATGCCGCCTTTGAATCTGCGGTGAAACTCTATCACAGTGGCTATCTGGCCAAAGGATATCAGGGCGCCATCGACAACCTCGCCAGCTTTGGTGATGGCAGTGTTGATTCCAGTGCCAACGGCTGGCCCTATGCCACAGCAGGCAAAGACACCCATATTTTCGACGCCTGCGAACAGTTGTGGCATGGCCTCACAGATACCGACCTCAGCATCGCCTATGTGGAAGATGCCAATCTGCCTACAACCACTGTCGACGTGGCCTATACCTATAAGCAAACGCCCAATACCTGTATCTACCGCTCAGTGTATTTTATCCAGCAAAATGAAGAGACACTGATCATGGAATATCTGCCGGATACGGGTGAGGTCTCGGTTAGCAAAACCTTCTGGAGTCAGCCTTAAAGCCTGGCTGTTTCCCCCGGACTCTGGTCAAAGTAACGCTTGAACTCCCGACTGAATTGGGCCGGGCTCTCATAGCCCACTTCCAGTGCCGCTTCCTTCACCTTGAGGCGCTGTCTTTGCAGTAGCTCTTTGGCCTTATTGAGGCGGATCTTCTTCAAGTACTGAATGGGCGATGAGGCGGTTACCTCCTTGAAACAGCGATGAAATGCCGAGGGACTCATGTTGACCAACTCGGCCAGCTGCTCTACCTCCACACTTTCACGATAGTTCTGGTGCAGATATTTGAGCGCCTTCTCTACCCGGGATAAACGGGTATGACTGAGCGCCAGCGCATATAAAGGCGCCGCATTGTCGGAAGCCAACACCCGAAACAGCAACTCCTGCACCATGGCCTTACCCAAGATCTCGGCTTCCAACGGCGACTGCAGAGCCAGCAGCAAACGCTCGACACAGCAAAGCATATCTTCGCTGTTGGCGGCAACAAAGAAGCCGCTCTGACGGGCATCATCGAGATCCTTGGGCATCTTGTGGTGTTGATCCATCATGCGGATCAACTGGTTCAGTTGCTGCAGATCTATATCCACCATGAGTACCAATACCGGTTCTTCCTCGGAAGCAAAGGTTTCACACTCCACCGGCATAGGCACTGTCATCACCAAGGTGTTCTGCGGATCATAGTCGTAGATCTTATCTTCGAGATAGACACGTTTACGCCCCTGGCCGACTATCATGATCCCTTGGGAATAACACATGGGGCCACGGCTGCCATAGGCCGAACTGCGAAACAGATGCACCCCTGGCAGGCTGGTGCTGTTGACCCCTTCATGCACCGCCAGGGCCGCCATTAAAGCTGCAATATCACTCATAACACTCTCCAATCATCAGGGTTTTGATACTAGCACCATCACAGAAAAAAGCATCAAAATAGCCAAATTTAAGCCCCTATTAACCAAACCAGGCAGGAATAGGCATAAACGCTCCAGCAATGTGTATTTCAATCCAAGCTGAGAGGACTAAGATGGCAACCATAGTTTTTCGGCTGTAGAAGAGAGATATATCATGCTCAATTTCGACTATCGCAACCCTACCCACATAGTATTTGGTAAAGACAGACTGGCAGAACTGGACCAACTGGTACCGGCCAATGCCAGAGTGCTGGTGACTTACGGCGGTGGCAGTGTCAAACGCTTCGGCACCCTGGACAAGGTCATAACCGCGCTGGGCGACCGTGTTGTATTTGAATTCGGCGGCATTGAAGCCAACCCCAAATACGACACCCTGGCCAGGGCTGCCGAGCTGGCGCGGCGCGAATCCATCGACTTTCTGTTGGCCGTCGGTGGCGGTTCAGTGATGGACGGCACCAAGTTTATTGCCCTGGCGGCAAAATTCGATGGCGACAGCAGCAGCTTGCTGCATCACGGTTTCAACCCGGTTCCTGTGACAGAGGTACTGCCTGTCGGTACAGTGGCGACACTGCCGGCTACAGGCTCAGAAATGAATGCTTTTGCCGTGGTCAGTCATCAGGGTGGCAAGTTCCCTGTAACTCATCCACAGAGTTTCCCGGTATTCTCCGTGCTGGATCCCAGCCTGACCTTCAGTTTGCCGAAGATCCAGGTCGCCAACGGCGTAGTCGACTCTTTCGTGCACGTGGTCGAGCAATACGTCACCTTCCCCGTGGATGCCAGAGTTCAGGACAGAATGGCCGAAGGCATACTGAAGACCCTGATTGAAGTGGGCCCTGTCACCGTGGCCGAGCCGGAGAACTATAATGCCCGCGCCAACCTGGTGTGGAGTGCCACCTCGGCGCTCAACGGTATGATAGGCTGCGGCGTACCGGCAGACTGGACCACTCATATGATAGGCCACGAACTGACCGCCATGTTCGGCATAGATCATGCGCAAACGCTGGCCGTAGTCCTGCCCTCTGTATGGCGGGTGCGCAAGGAACGGAAACGCGCCAAGCTGCTGCAATATGCCGAGCGGGTTTGGGATATCACTTCGGGTGATGAAGACAGCCGTATCGAGCAAGCCATTGCAGCCACTCAGGCCTTCTTTGAACAGGTCGGCCTCAAGACTCGCCTGCGCGACTATGATGTGCCGCAAGAGCGTATCGCCGACGTTGTTGCCGCACTGGAAGCTCACGGCATGACGGCCTTGTCTGAAACCGGCGATCTTGGTCTGGACAGCAGCCGTGAAATCCTTGAGCTTGCCTGGTGACCGACCGATAAGACTGAACTTTGAGTCAGTGAATTAACCCACTCAGCTAAATCAAAAATCAGCAAAAGGTGCGAGAAATACCGAGATTATCCAGGTACAAAACGTCTGGATAATACTTTAAACGCCCGTCAAGAAAGCATAATGCCGTTCACTTGAGGTGAACGGCATTCATTAGCAATCAAAACAACACACTAAATAAGTTAGGTTATACGTCCATACAAGCCTTGAGCTTGTTCATGGCGTTTTTCTCCAACTGGCGGATCCGCTCGGCAGACACCTGATAGGTATCGGCCAATTCCTGCAGTGTGGTCTTTTCATCGTCCAACCAACGGGCCCGCAGAATATGCTGGCTGCGCTCATCCAAGGTCTTGATGGCAGACAACAGCTTGTTCTGGGCATTGGATTCCCAGTTGTCATTTTCTACCTGAGCCGCCAAGTCGGAAGAGTGGTCTTCCAGATAAAGCGCCGGGGCAAAGTCATGATCATCATCGTGATCATTGGTCAGGTCGAAGGCCGGATCCTGCGCCGCCATCCGCGACTCCATCTCGGTCACATCCTGTTTGGATACGCCAAGATTTTCGGCCACCATGGTGACTTCTTCATCGCTGAACCAACCCAGACGTTTCTTGGCCTTACGCAGGTTGAAGAACAATTTACGCTGTGCCTTGGTGGTGGCAACTTTAACTATGCGCCAGTTCTTCAGCACATATTCATGAATTTCTGCCTTGATCCAGTGCACGGCGAAAGACACCAAACGCACACCCACATCAGGGTCGAAGCGCTTGACCGCCTTCATCAGGCCTATGTTGCCTTCCTGGATCAGATCTGCCTGAGGCAGACCATAACCCGCATAGCCGCGGGCAATATGCACCACAAAACGTAAGTGCGACATAATCAGTTGCTTAGCCGCCTGCAGATCACCGGTTTCCTGCAAACGCTTCGCCAGCTCATACTCCTGCTCGGCGTCCAGCATGGTCATGCTGTTTACCGAATGGATATAGGCCTCGAGACTGCTGCTCCCTTGGGGAACCATCAGTGCCATTGATTGCGTTTGATCAGTCATTCACGCTCCTGTTTCTTACTGCTTTGATGCTCATTTCGGGTCGAAAAAAATGCTGATGAGCCGATGCACTATCGGTCAATTGACATATATTGTCAACGCCGTATCCAACACCCGGGGTTATTTTTACCCCGAAAATAGGACAATGCAAGTGAAGATAAGTTCATTTTTACATCAGTGAGGCTCTATGGCTCGCAGGTGTTGGCGCACCGACAGGAAAGACCCCAGCCAGCCCAAAAATGACGCCAGTGCCATCATCTGCAGCAGCTCGACAAAACTCAGGGACTGCATCTCAAGTTGGCTGCCATATAGGCCCAAAAGCGAGGCCAGCGCTCCATCCAGATACCAGACCAAGAGGTTGATTATCACCCAGGCGAGCATACCGCCGATAACACCATACCAGATGCCGGTATAGAGAAAAGGCCGTTGAATAAAGGCTTCTGTGGCCCCGACCAGCTTCATGACCTCAATTTCACTGCGCCGATTCATGATAGCCAGGCGAATCGTGTTGCCTATGACCAGCACCACTGCCAGGATCAGCAGCGCCGCCAACGCCAGCACAGTACGTTCCAACAAGCGCACCAGCGCCTGTAAGCGCTCCAGCCACTCGATATCCAGACGGCCAAAGCTCACCTCTGGCTCACGCTCCAGCTTGGTCAAAAGCTCTCTGGCGCCTGTTGGGCTGGAATACTTTTCGGTGGGGATCACGCTGATCACCGCCGGCAAAGGGTTGCTTTCCAGATAGGAGAGCGCCTCGCCGAAACCAGACAGCTGTTGGAACTCCGCCAGTGCCTCGTCACGATTGATATAGTCGACCTCATCGATTTCCGGGTAGACCTTAATCCGCGCCAGCAGGCTCTGAATACTCTGCTCTGAGCGGTTCCCCTCGATAAACAAGGAGATCTGTGCCGCGCTGTTCCAGGATTGGGTAATGGTCTCGGCATTTTTTACCAGCACCTGCAAGGCGGCCGGCAAACTCAGGCTGACCCCCAGCACTGCCATAGTCATCAGCGATGAGATAGGGTTGCGCCACAACTCACCCATGCTGGCCATGGCATGCTGTATATGGCGGATAAAGAACATCACTATCCGGCCGGAAAGCGGGAGTTTACTGCGGGTCAATGAAGGCTGGGCAGACATAGCTTATTCCTTAGCGCTCATGGGGCTGGTCCCCAGTTCTTCACCACCTATCATCCGTCCCTGCTTCAGGGTTAGGGTGCGGTATTTCATTCTGGCGATAAGACCGAGATCATGGGTGGCAATCAACACGCTGGTGCCCGCATCATTGAAGGTTTCAAACAGCCTGAGAATATCCATGGATAGCTTGGGGTCCAGGTTACCGGTCGGTTCATCGGCCAGCAATAGAGGGGGTTTGTTGACTATCGCCCTGGCAATGCCTACCCGCTGCTGCTCACCGCCCGAAAGCATGATGGGATTATGGCGCTCTTTACCATAGAGCCCCACCATATCCAGAGCACCGGCTACCCGCTTGCGGATCTCCCCCAGGGTAAAACCTTCGATAACCAAGGGCAGCGCCACATTGTCAAACACGCTGCGGTCCATCAATAGATGGTGGCTTTGGAAGATCATCCCGATATCGCGGCGCAGATAAGGCACATGGCCGCGCTTGATACCGGCGATATCATGACCGTTGATCCATACCCGGCCGGCACTGGCGCGCTCGATAACAGTGATCAATTTGAGCAAGGTACTCTTACCGGCTCCGGAATGTCCGGTAAGAAAGGCCATTTCGCCCCGCTGAAGATGAAAACTCACATCAGACAGTGCCTTTTGGCCCCCGGCGTAAATTTTGCTGACCTGCTCAAATCGAATCATATATCAATTATCCGTCTTCTCCTGACTGAACAGGGCTTCGATAAAGTCTTTGGCATTGAAGGTACGCAGATCGTCTATCTGCTCTCCCACGCCTATGTAACGAATAGGAATACCAAATTTATCGGCAATGGCAAAGATAACTCCGCCTTTGGCTGTGCCATCCAGCTTGCTGATACTGATACCGGTAACCCCGACTGCTTCCTGGAACAGTTGCGCCTGACTGATGGCATTCTGACCCGTACAGGCATCCAGGGTCAGCATCACTTCATGGGGAGCGTCCGGATCCAGTTTCTTCATCACCCGAACCACTTTCTTCAGCTCTTCCATCAGATGGCTCTTGTTCTGCAATCGACCTGCGGTATCGGCAATCAACACATCGATATTTCTGGCCTTGGCAGCCTGCAAGGCATCAAACAGCACAGAGGCGCTATCGGCACCTGTATGCTGGGCAATCACAGGAATATCGTTGCGCTGGCCCCAAACCTGCAGCTGCTCAACCGCAGCCGCGCGGAAGGTATCACCGGCTGCCAGCATGACAGACTTGCCTTCGCGCTGATACTGTTTGGCCAGCTTGCCTATGGTGGTGGTCTTGCCAACGCCGTTGACACCCACCATTAAAATAACGAAAGGCCCGGCGGCATTGTCCGGCACCAGAGGCGCACTCACAGGCTCCAGCGTCGCCAGCATCTCCTGCTGCAGCAATTCATATAAGGCTTCGGCATCCTTGAGCTGCTTGCGTGAAGCATGATCTGTCAGGCTGGAGATCAACCGACTGGTGGTTTCCACCCCAACGTCGGCAATAAGCAGTTGCTCTTCCAGCTCTTCAAACAGGTCATCATCAATCTTTTTACCACGAAACAGCCCGATAAAACCGCTACCGATATTTTCGCTGGTGCGCATCAGCCCCCGCTTGAGGCGGGCAAAGAAGCCCTCTTTAACAGGTTTTGCCTGTGGCTCAGGTTGAGCTTCTTCCTCGGCAACCTGTTCAGCCTGGGCTTTTTCAGCGGCCAAACGTTCAGCTTCGGCTTGCTCTGCCTGCGCCTTTTCAGCAGCAATACGCTCGGCTTCTGCCTGTTCTGCCTGCGCCTTTTCAGCTGCCAGACGCTCGGCTTCTGCCTGTTCAGCCTGCGCCTTTTCAGCAGCAATACGCTCGGCTTCTGCCTGTTCAGCCTGTGCCTTTTCAGCTGCCAGACGCTCGGCTTCTGCCTGTTCTGCCTGTGCCTTTTCAGCCGCCAAACGTTCAGCTTCGGCTTGCTCTGCCTGTGCCTTTTCGGCCGCAATACGCTCGGCTTCAGCTTGCTCGGCCTGCGCCTTTTCGGCAGCAATACGCTCGGCTTCAGCTTGTTCTGCCTGTGCCTTTTCGGCAGCAATACGCTCGGCTTCAGCTTGTGCCTTTTCGGCAGCAATACGCTCGGCTTCTGCCTGTTCTGCCTGTGCCTTTTCGGCAGCAATACGTTCGGCTTCTGCTTGTTCAGCTTGTGCCTTTTCGGCAGCAATACGCTCGGCTTCTGCCTGCTCGGCTTGTGCCTTTTCAGCTGCCAGACGTGCTGCTTCTACCTGCTCGGCTTGTGCCTTTTCAGCCGCCAGACGATCAGCTTCGGCTTGTTCGGCCTGCGCTTTTTCAGCAGCTAAACGTTCGGCCTCTGCCGCGGCTTCTGCGGCTTGTTGTTCGGCGAGTTTGGCCGCCTGCTCGGCTTCGTCGTTGCGTTTGTCTTTACGAAACCAGGAAAAAAAACCTTTCTTTGCCATCAGTGCTACCAGTGCTCAACATCGTGGGGGATCTTCAGGAGCCGGGCTCCCGCTTGAGGTCGCAACTATTTCCCTGGAGCAACGGGGCCTGTTACTGGCATTCCCGAGCGATAAAGGGCTTTAGCTTCATCTCACCTTTTCGGCTGAGTTTGTTATAAAATAGCGACGCTTTTAAGGTGGCATAGTCTACCACTTTCTTTCTTCAGGCAAAATCACGGGGGCAAGATGGCCAAAAATAGACCGGGCAGCGGTCAGGTTCGTATTATCGCAGGCCAATGGCGCTCGAGAAAATTACCCATCCAAGATCTGGAAGGGCTGAGGCCAACCACAGACAGAGTGCGGGAAACCCTATTTAACTGGCTGGCAGGAGAACTCAGCGGCAGCTCGGTATTGGACTGTTTCGGTGGCAGTGGTGCTCTGGCATTGGAAGCCCTGTCTCGCTATGCCGCTTTTGCCAGAGTCTATGAGCTGCAAAAAACTGCCGCTCAGCAACTGCAGCAGAATCTGCAAACCCTAAAATGCGATAGTGCCGAGGTCATTAACGGCGATGTATTGGCCGGTTTGGCGCGCCCTGCCGATCGCCGTTTCGATATCGTGTTTATCGATCCCCCTTTTCGCAAGGGGCTGGCCGAGCAAACCCTAACCCTGCTGGCCCGGCATCAATGGCTCAACCCAGGCGCCCTTATCTATCTCGAAGTGGAATCAGAATTGCAGCAGTTGCCGATACCGGCTGACTGGGAAGCATTGAAAGAGAAGCAGGCCGGCCAGGTCAGCTACCGCCTGTATCGCTTCCCGGGAGGAGTAGAGTCATGAAAGCCGTATTAGTGTTGGGAAAACTGGCGACCCTATTGGCCTGGGTGTTGATGTTTTTCAACCTGTTCAGCCCGTTTGAAGGTAATATCGGCGTGATACTCACCATACTTCTCGGGGTAACCGCCATGATGCATGGGCTGCAGGTGCTGATATTTCACACGATATTTTGTCAGTTGTTGCCGCTCAAGGCAAAAGACTATCTCAACGCCTTTCTATTCGGGGTGTTTGCCTTGCTGGATTACCGCCAACGAGCGCTGAGTCAACTGGCTGCAGAAACCTCGGCAAACACTCAGGATTGAGGCGGCAAAGGCGCCTCTTTACCCTTGGCCAATATTTCCAGAATTTGCTGCAAATGCTGGCTCAAAGCATCAGCCTCAGCTGCCGCAAACCTTTGCTTAAGGGATGCATCGAGTTGAGTCGCCAGCTCAGCCTTCACAGCAGAGAGAGCTGGTTGGTTCTCTTCAACCTGTAACTTGGCAATGCTGAGAGCCAACAACTTAAGCTCAGGCAACAACTCTATTTGCTTCAATGGTGCCAATAAACCTGGGTCGTCATCACTGAGTCGTTGATCCAGAGTCATCAGCAGTTGGTCGACCCGCGCCAACGTCTGCTCTCCGCGCTGATACAGAGGGGTTATGGCAACATCATTGGCAAAGCCAGTGAGTTGATAGAGGGTCACGCTCAGCGTCAGCACGATTAACAACAGCGGCAGTGACAACCCGAACACCAGACCGACCCAAAAGTTATTGATACCGGATAAAAAGGCTCGCATTGCTCCTCCGCTGTCTGCAACAAGGCCATCCAATGGATGGCCCGGGATCATAGGAATTTGATTGCCAAGGGGTACTTGTATTCCACCCCCTCACTGGCCTTGACCGCTGCGACTATGGTCACCACCACATCGAAAATCGCCAGTACAGCCACCAGCACCAAACCTATGCCAACAAAGATCAGGATCAGGCTGATGATGGTGTAAATGATCATACTGATTTTGAAGTTCAGGCAATTACGGCCGCAAACATCGACAAATTCAAACTCTTCCCGTTTCATCAACCAAACGATCAACGGCCCCAAGATAGTGCCGAAAGGGATCAGGTAACCGGCAAAACTCGCCAGGTGCACCAACATTCCCATGTCTCTTTCCTGCTTTTCCATGCTGTTTCCTAACTTTTTCAGTTCAAAGCCAAACTATCCGGGCCATAGAGGCGCATCTGCCAGTCTTCTATGCTGCCCCGCTCCAGTCGGCGCTGCAAGCTGCCAACCCAACTGGCCGCCAAACCTTCACAGCTGAGCAGCCTGTCATAGGCGGCCGCATCAAATTCGGGGCGAAAATACAGCTTCATCGCCTCGGCGACACTGATATCGGTACGCCTTTGTTTCAGTATCAGGGCATCCTGACAGCTTATGATGCCAGGCTTAAGCACCCGATAGAACCAACCTGACATACCTGTTTGCTGCATGGCAAGGGCAAAGTCCCTCTGACCATATTGGTGATTGAGCTTAAAACAGGGTGAACGTGGTTGGGTGACCTGCAGCTCGACTTCGCCAAAGCTGAGGATATCGCCGATATGAATATCTGCCTCGGTCAGGCCAACACTGCTGATGTTTTCTCCCATGGCCGGAGCATCCTGCCCCGCGGTTATCAGCCCCATGCGCCGGTAGTGGCCATAGTGCTCGCGAGGGAAATGATGCAGTACCCTATCCGGGCCACCATGATGTTTGGGATCCGCCTGGGCATCACCCGCAACCCTGTCGCCGAAAACCTCCAGTGTCTCCATCCGAGACTTGTTATCTATCCCGCTTGCCAGCTTGTCCCTGAATGTCAGTTTATCACCGGCATACAGCCCAGAAATCTTGTCAATCAAACACTTGGTCACGTTACGTCTCCCTTCGGGTGCCAAAGCCCGATCATACTCCAAGCTTACGGGACAGATCACGGACATTTCCATACAAAGCGGCACTATTGTATGGCCGCAGCGCCGAGGACAATGCCCTGGATTTCTTATGTATTCAGGAGAAGTAATATGAAAGCATTCAGATTCAGCGCCCTGGCCCTCATTGGCGCTGCAGTAAGCAATGCCGCCTTGGCGGACAACACTGACGTTTATATCCGTAATGGCCAGATTTACAGCCATGAAAACAGTTTCTTTGTCTCTGCCGGTGCCTATCAGGGCAGCGAACTCTATCAAGGCGTCGATTCCAAGCTGCGTCCCTTTGGCAACCTGGGTTATAACGGCAAGGACTTCAACGCCTCACTGGCCAATATCAACTACCGCTTCTTCGGTAATGATAAAGATCTGTTCAACCTGAGTCTGTATCTGGGTAGTCCTGGTATTGCCTTGAAAGGCTCAGACGCTGCAGCGCTTGGAGGCATCCATGAACGTAAGCTGAGTGGCGATCTGGGTATCAATCTGGATACCCAACTGGGATTCGGTACTCTGTCCACCTCGGTACAACATGACGTAACCAACAGATACAACGGCTTTATCGGCCAGGTCCGTTACGCCGTACCACTAAACCTGGGCTGGGGCACTGTCGTTCCCTACGCCGGCGTCAGCTACTTAAGCCGTGACTTTACCCAATACTACTTCGGAGTCAGCAAGGCTGAAGCCAATAAGCAGCATAAGGACTACCAACCGGGCAAAGCCTTCACCTACAACGCAGGTTATAAGCTGATTGTGCCTCTGAGTGAACATCTCGAACTCAGCCAAAGCAGCAACTTCAACTACCTGGATTCCGCCATTGCCGACTCGCCGATTGTCGATGGCAAACAACAGTGGAACGCCAACCTGGCACTGACTTATTACTTCTGAATCTGAGGTCATTGGATGAAATCGCTTAAAAACCTCTTTCTTACCATAGGTTTAGCCATAGTAGTCAGTGGCTGTGCGACCCATTATGACACCCAGAAATTTTCCTGGGATCTCGACAAAGACTTAACGAGAACTCAGGTGGACTCAAATACTTGGTGGAATAACTACGTTAACAACCATAACGACAAATACATAATGGCGGCACTCTGTCAGAAACACCGCTACTCCCAGTACTGCAAAAGTTAATTTATAGCGATCTATAACTTGGATTTTCGGCTGGCTATATTTTCAATACTGTCAGCTGCATTACTGGATGTTCGTGGGTAAAGGGGTGACCAAGTCCCCCTTTTATGTCAATTGAGCTGTCACTTATGTAACCGGAGTGATAATTTTGCTTTATCTAAACCCGCATGCTTATCGGCAGGAAATGGCAAACACTCGCATAACACTCGTAGAAGACGATAATAAGATCAGTGACCTTCTGACAAATTATCTCAGAAACCAACATTTTGATGTAGAGCGAATAAACGATGGTAGTTGCGCAGGACAACTTATCCTCGAGCGTCAGCCTGAACTGGTGATCCTGGATCTTATGTTGCCGGGAAGCGATGGCTTGAGTATTTGCCGTGAAATCCGCGCCCAATACCAAGGCAAGATACTGATCCTGACCGCCAGTGAGGACGACATGGATCAGGTGGCCGCGCTGGAGATGGGCGCCGATGATTTTGTCAATAAACCAATCCAACCCAGAGTACTGCTGGCCAGGATCCGCATGTTGCTGAGACGTCAGGAAAATGTGCCAACGGAAAGCAATCGCGAACGCCAGTTCGGAGAACTCTACCTGGATAATGCCCGCAAGCTTTGCACCATCAGTCAAACAGAAGTCAACCTCACCACTGCCGAATTTGACCTGCTATGGCTGCTGAGCTCACATCCGGATGAAATACTGTCACGAGAGTATCTGGTCAAAGAAACCCGCGGCATAGAGTACGACGGAATAGACCGCAGTATAGATAACAAAGTAGTGATTTTAAGAAAGAAATTAGGTGACAACCCCAGCTTGCCGCGCAAGATAATCACGGTAAGAGGCAAGGGTTATCTATTTGTACCGGATAGGTGGTAATGAAACGGCTGTTTATCTTCTCCTACCTGGTGCTGGTGTTTCTGTTTTTCACCTGCTTCATTTTTGTCTTTCAACTGGACTTCTTTTCCTCCGATGAGTGGGAAGCCGACTATCAGGATCGCTCCTATATATCACTGAGCCAGTTGTTATCGGATATTTCGGCGGCCGAGGGCGTTGCCAGTGCCGAGTCATCACTTCAACAAGTACTAGGCAACCTGCACAAACAGCTGAGGGTCATCTCGCTGGACTCGGATGAGCTGTCGGCTGACGAAAAACAGCGCCTGAGAGAAAACCAGCGTTATATCAAAGATGTGGAAGAGGATATCTCCTACATCATGTTCCAAGGCTCAGACAAGGTGTATGCCATCAGCCGCGATGAGTCCGCACCCTTCTGGCAGGAATACTACTTCAAAGAATCCATTGCTTTCTGGGTGCTGTTTCCGGTACTGGCTTTTATCAACTTTGTGCTGCTCTACCTATTGGCCCGGCGTCTGCGCCGCTTGGAGCGGGTTCACAACGCCTTTGCCAATGGTAATTTCAAAGTTAGAGCCAAAACAGGTGTTTGGCACAAAGTGGGGCACCTGAACCAATCCTTCAACCAGATGGCTGACAAGATAGCCAAACTCATCGACAGCAACAAACAACTCACCAATGCCGTAGCCCATGAAGTGCGTACACCTATATTCAGGATCCGTTGCAATCTGGACATGCTGGACGATTCAGGCGTTCGCCCGGAGCAAATGCCCTATCTGGAAGGCATACATCAGGATCTGGATGAACTTGGCACCATGGTGGACGAATTGTTGCATTACGCCAAGATGGAACGGCGTCAGGCGCCATTGCAATTGAGCTGCCAATCATTGAATACCTCGCTACAAGAGCTGATTGCCCACCTGCAGTTTGAAACCGATATCGCCCTTGAACTCACCACCACAGAACCACTGGAGGCCCTGGTAGACCTGCGCCTCTGGCACAGAGCAATCAGTAATATCATCCGCAACGGCTACCGTTATGCCAGCCAAAGCGTCAGCATAAAGCTGAGCGGCGACACTGACAGAATCAGGCTGCATATTGCCAACGATGGCCCGGGGATCCGGGATGAAGACAAACAGCGCATTTTTGATCCCTTTGTTCGCATCGACAAGTCACGGGATCGCGACAGCGGCGGTCACGGCCTGGGACTGGCCATCAGCGCCCAGATCATTCGCCAACATGGCGGAGACATCACCATTAGCGACACCGCAAACGGCGGCCCAAGTTTCGATATCTGGTTACCTAAACCGACAACAAGCTGCCAAAACAGATAAAAAAAGCCCCGTTAAAAAACGGGGCACCAGCAAATCAGTGGGGAATCAGCGAGTGAATCACCGCGCCATAAAGAAGACTCGCAATCGAGATTAAGCCCATCACATGACAAGCTTGTTACTCTAATAAGACATTGGTATGAAAATAAAAAATGCCCGCTGCAGCGGTCAACTGCAACGGGCCAAGGGTGAAACCTTAATCTGTTGAAACTAAAGCTCAGTGATGCGCACACTGTTGCTCCTGATGCCAAGCATTAAAACGGCTCTGGGCCATGACCAGCAGCAGCACCATAGACAGGCTGCCCATCACCAAAGTCACGGCAAATGGCGCACCGAGGTCGGTTTGCTGCACCAGACCGGCCAGCAAAGAAGCGCCGCTCATCTGAATGAAACCAAGCAAGGCCGCCGCAGTACCGGCGCGCTCACCGAAGGCCGCCAACGCCATACTGGTTGCCGGACCCAGCAGGAAGGCAAAGCCGACACACAGCAACATCATGGGCAACATAAAGCTCATGGCGGCAGCCATACCTTGCTGAGGACCATAGATCTGCAGTACAGGTTGTATGGCGGCAGAAGCCAGCAACAACCAGAGCGAAAACACAACAGTCGTGCGATTTCCAAGGCGTTTGGTGACCACTGGCGCAGCAAAACAGGCAATAATATTCACCAAGGCGTTAAGGCCAAACAGGCCACTGAATGCCAGTTCTGACATACCCAGATGATCAATCAGCCACACAGGAGCGTAGGACACATAACTCAATATTGAGGCCATACCCGCCATGCAGCAGAAGGCATAAAACAGGAAGTGGCGTTCGGCCAATACAGGCTGATAACGGCCCCAACGGTACAGCGGCCCACTGCTGACGGTATTCTGCGGCCGGGTTTCTGGAAAACGCAGGCTCACCAGCAGCAGGATCACCAAGCCGTAAACAGCCATCAGCCCAAAGGTAGAGCGCCAACCGAAGTGCATCGCCATCACGCCGCCAATCGTTGGTGCCAGTGCGGGGATGACGCAAATCGCACCGTTGAGATAGCTGTAGATGCGGGTACTTTCAGCCGGTGTGTAACAGTCACGCACCGCGCTAAACACCACAATAGAAGTGGAGCAAGCTGCCAACCCCTGCAATACCCTGGCAATCTGTAACCATTCGAACTCCATGGCAACCACAGCCAACAGCGCACTGAGCACATAGAGAGCAATTCCTCCCAATGCCACAGGCCTGCGGCCAAATCTGTCTGCCAAGGGGCCTATGAGGATCTGTCCCACCCCCATGGCGAACAGGAAAAGCACCAGAGTCGACTGGACTTCGCCGGCACTGACGCCATATTCACTGGCCATGGTTGGCAGAGAAGGCAGATAAATATCGATGGCCAGCGGGCTTAGCAGCACCATGGCCATCAGCATAGGCAGGAGTCTTTTTGCCATAGGTTGTCGTTCAATCCTGAGTGAAAACTGAGATGGGGCACATTCTAATGAACTGGTGGTATGAAAAGAAATGATATAATCTCACAACATAATTTCCTCTGAGGAATATCAGGGTGAATCTGGATAACCTGGCCCGTATCGACCTCAACCTGTTGGTCATGTTGCAGGTGCTGCTGGAAGAGCGCAGCGTGACCCGCGCCGCCAATCGGCTGCACCTGAGTCAATCTGCATTGAGCAAGAGTCTCAACCGTCTGCGCGACATGTTGGGCGATCCTCTGTTTCAGCGCACCGCTCACGGTCTCAAACCGACAGCGCACGCCGAACAGTTAGCACAACATCTACCTATCGCCTTACAAAGTTTGCATCAACTGACCCAACCTCCCGTGTTTACCCCGGCCAGCAGCAACCGGCAGTTTTCGCTCACCATGGTAGAAAGCGCCTATGAAACTCTGCTGCCCAGTTTTATCGGTCGCTTGCTCAGCAACGCCCCCAATGTCAGGCTCGACTCCTACGTCTGGACCGAAAAATCCATGCAGGCACTGCAGCAAGGGCAGATAGATTTGGGTATTTCGGGAAGGGATCTGCAGCCCAGCTCCAGCTTTCACTTCAGCCAGTTGCCGGAAGGGATCCTGTATCAAACTCTATTTCAGGATCATCAAGTGTGTCTGGTACGCGAAGGACACCCGGCGCTGCAAGCTCAAAAGAACAAAGTCTGGGATCTGGCGGCCTACCTGGCGCTACCCCATGTACAGGTGCGTTGTGAGGGTAATGATTGGTGGGCGCTGGACTACTTTCTGGCGGATCTCGGTCATCATCGCCGCCTCAGTGCTACAGTGCCCGACTTCTACGGTGCTGCCAGTATTTGCGCTCACAGTGACTTGGTATTTACCCTGCCCTCCAGTTTTGCACTGCACGCCTGCAAGCTTTACTCGCTGCAGCAATTGCCGCTGCCGATAGACTTTATGCCCATGGCTTATGTGTTGCTCTGGCATGAGCGCAATAACGACGACCCCGGCCACCGCTGGATGCGGCAGCTGATAGGTGACAGCATGAGCAGTAAAAAAACCGCCTGAGCAGCGGTCTTGGGTTAAATGTGATTAGAGCACGAAGGTCGCAACCTTGGCATTGAGGTCGGTCGCACGCACCTTGAGCGCCTTGGCGTGCTCTAGGTCGTCCATGGCGGTGGCGGTGATCTCATCGGTAACGTCCTTGATGGCCGTGGTGTTTTGGGTAATCTCTCCCGTTACCTGAGTCTGCTCTTCCGCCGCCGTGGCTATCTGCCCCGCCATATCGGATATCTGCGCCACAGCAATAGCTATCTCTTCCAGCGCCTTGCTGGCCTCTTCGGCATCGCCGACACTGCGACCTGCCATCTGGCGACTGTTTTCCATGGAGGCAACCGCCCTGGCAGTGGTATGCTGCAAAGCCTCTATGGTGTCGTGGATTTCGGAGGCCGATTCCTGAGTACGCTGAGACAGAACCCTCACTTCATCGGCCACCACGGCAAAACCGCGCCCTTGTTCACCGGCACGGGCAGCCTCGATGGCGGCGTTCAACGCCAACAGATTGGTCTGTTCGGCCACCCCTTGAATTGCGGTGAGAATACCGCTGATAGCCTGGGCATGACGATTGAGCTCATTGATCACTTCGGTGGTTTGGCCGACTTCCTCGGCCAATGAATGTATCGAGTTTCGGGTCTGCAGTACCAAACTCTTACCCTGCTGCGAGCTGCAGGAAGATTGCTGCGCTGCAGTAGCGGTCAACTCGGCGTTGGCAGCAATCTCCTGGGTGGCACTGGCCATTTCAGTAACTGCGGTCGCCACCATGGTCACTTCCTGCTGCTGCCTTTGCAGCTCAGCAACCGAGCTCTGGGTGGTGTTCAACCCCCGCTCAGCATCCAGATCCAGTTCGGCCGCCAACTGACGTATATGGCTTATCAGCTGATGCTGGGCCGAGACAAAGCGGTTGAAGTTGTCGGCCAGCTCGGCCACTTCATCATTGCTGTCGACCGTGATCCTTTGGGTCAGATCGCCATTGCCGTCGGCAATCCGTGCCAGCGCCTGGGATACCCGCCCAAGGGGAGCCAACAAGAGTCCGAGAAACCAAGAGATAGCCGCCGTACTCACCAGCAGCACAAGCGCCGCCAAACCAACCTGGGTCCAAAGCAATTTGCCGAGCGGTGCTTCAAGTGTCGCCTTGTCCAGCAGCAGCAAGAGCTGCCAGTCGGTATCCGGAATAGCCGTTGCCCAAACAAGTTTGTTCCGACCATCGGCATCAAAATACAGGGATTGCAACTGCGCCGTTTTTTGAATATTGGCCAAAATGCCCGCACCGAGATCATCATCAATTTCGGCAACCGGACGCATCGCCTTGCTGCCATCCTTATAAGCGATTACGGTACCGTCGTTATGCATCATGATGGCAAAACCAGCAGCCGGGATCGCCATGCTGTTAACCTCAGCCACCAGAGTATCAATTGCCAAGTCGCCACCTATCACCCCTTTGGCGGTTGGCTGCGCCAAAGAGATCACCTGAATACCATAGCCGCTGTCGATATAGGGTTTGGTGATAATGGCCCGGCCTTTAGCCATGGCGTCCTGATACCAGGGACGACTGCGGGGATCGTAATGACTGTTGTCCACATTGGGGTCGGCATCCTGCATTTTGCCATCATTGCCACCGAAGTAGACAGACTCCAACTTGCCGGCTGCACGGGCCTGCTGCAGTGCAGGTACAAAGTCATCACTTATGTATTCCTGCAAGGATGAAACCACGTTGGTGCGAATCGCCAACCACTCGGTGACCCGCTGAGCCTGCATCTCACCAATACGCATTAACTCTTGCTGACTGGCTTGCAGCAATTGTGTTTTCTGAGTGCTGTAGCTTTGCCAGGAAAGCAGCACCACGATCAGAGTCAATGCCAGTGCCACACACACCAGCAACTTGTGTTTCAATGAGCGGAGTTTCATCTTCAGCGGGGTCCGATATTTGAGAAAAGGCAACAGCCATAGGCGCGGTACGATTTGGTCGAAATGATTACATATTCTGTCGCTGCAGTTGAGAGTTAGTTCACAATCATTTGAAAAACCAGCCTAAGCTGCAACAAAAAACACTTTTCAAGTATTAAATCACAGTTGATGAATAAATATTTATTCGGGGAACTCCTACCTCTTAACGCTTTCTTAATAAAGCGGTATTAAACATGATAAATAATGAAGTAGATTTAGACCTGACCTGAGCCAAGCACGGGGTCATACTTGGACCCAAGCAAGTCCGGAGGAAGAAACATGTATCGACAGTTTGTGCAGAATCTGCCACTCAACCCCAGAACCTTGACGGGAGCATTGCTGAGTCTCTGCGCTTTTAGCCTGGCCCTCTTGCTTATGCCCCTGGTATTGATATTGGCAGCAACCACACTCCTGTGTCTGAGCCTGTTTGGCCGCAACTACTTAAAGCGTCAATTGGCTAGTATCCAGCAGTGCCGCCACAAAGGCAGACAAAGAGATCTCTATGACTTGGATCCCAACCTGTGCCGGGATTCTGGATTGGGTTCAAGAGGTCGAATCCTAGAACACGAACCGGACTAATCGGCGAGTAGTTCCTGCGCCCGTTTCAGGGCACGCCGCTCATCCGCAGACTGGCTCAGTTGCAATACGCTCTCCACCTGTTGTTGCAGTGACTGCCACAAGGGGCCTATCACCTCCAGTTCACGCTCATCGGCACGCTCTCGCGCCAGTCGCAACCAGGCAACAGCCTCCACTACATCTATGCGTCCAAGGCAACCATCGGTCAGGGCTATCGCCAATTCAATCATGGCGGTCACACTGTGACCATAGCGAATAACCTGCCTTAAGTAACTCTCCGCCTGAGACAGATCCGAACCAAATGCAGCATCATCGTTAAGCATATGCTGCGCCCGCGCCAACATAGCATCCAGTTGCCCCTGCTCTGCCGCTTCAGCCAACCATTGTTCACTGGCCCCAGGGTCGGCTTCACAGCCTTCGCCACGGGCCAACATCAGGGCTAGGTGGTATTGAGCGTGGGGATCTCCGGCTCTGGCCGCCCGGGTGATGTGTTCAAAAGCTTGTTGCAGCTCGCCGCGTTGATAGCAGAGCACCCCGAGATTGGCCATAGCCTCAGATTGTTCGTTGGCGGCAGCAGCACTGAGGAAACGCTCTGCCTCGGTTTCATCTTTAGCCAGCTCACCGCTACCTACCAGATAAAAGTAACCCAGGAGTGCCATGGCATCGGTCACGCCGGCCTCGGCGGCTTGGCTAATCGCCTGCTGCCCGGCGGCGATATCAACGTCGCCGCGATAGCCATGAATTAGGGCGACTCCGTGCTCAAACAGTGCCTTGGGTTCGTTTGCTGCCGCCTCGGCAAACCAGTGTGCTGCCTTGGCCAACATGCGCGCCGAATCGCCGGCAAGCGGCTCGTCAGCCTTATCTTGCAGGGCCTGCTCCTGGCCCCGAGCAATCAGAGCACGATTCTTGAGCGCCATCCCCAACAGATATTGCGCCTCGGCATCATCTTTCATTACGGCCCGATAGCAGAGCTCACGTCCGGCCTGTAAATCAAAGTCATCGAAACGGTATTCAGGAGCTTCCCGGCCCTTTAGCCTGGGATAGGCCAGTTCCATCAGTTTCAGCAGATCGCCGATGGCTTTTTTGGCCAGCGCCAGCAACTGAGTTTCGGTAAGGTGAAACTTTTCCGGATGGGCACCGCGGTTGCCATCGGCTCGCAGCCTATGCAGCGCCCGGGTGATACGCACATCTATCAGCCGCAGGCGATTGAGCTGTTCGATACGATCATAAAGGTTAGGGCTATCAAAAGTGAGCTCGGCGGACTCGGCCAACAGCCCAGTCAATTTGTGAGCAAAACTGCGAACATGCAGCAACGCCTGGGTTGGCACATCCTGCACATAACGCTTGGCAGTCCGGTACTCCCGGGCCAAGTCTTCTGACACACTGGCAATAAAGGCAACATCATCCAGCACAGTCTAACCTCACAGGGCCGCAGGAGCGGCCGGCAGAGAGTTGATGATTAGCCCTTGCGGGCAACGCGATAGAGGCGGAATAAGGCCACATTGACGAACAAACCAATGAAAGCCACCAAGGTATCCACCACCAACTGCAGTGGCATACCACCTGCCTGCCCCAGTTGCGACAGCACACTCCCTATAATAAGCAGCGGAAAGTAGCTCAAAAGCACCAAGATTGTCTTGCCGGTGAGACCGCTACTGAACTCAAAACTGGCCTTAATCGCCTGTAGCGGGGTCAGACGCTCGACCACCACCATAAAGTTAACAAAAGCCAGGCGGGCAAACAGATACAGACTAATCCCCATCCCCAGGATCCATACCGGCCCAATGGCTGCCAGGATCATGGTCGGTGCAGCAATCGCCATGCCGGAGAACACCCCGGCCAACATCAACCCCGGCACAAATGCCAGACTGGACTTTAATACCTGGCCCGTACTGGGCTGCATTCCTTCGGTACGCAGTTCCATAAATAGTGTCAAGGCCGCAATAAGCACAGAGAAGATCACCATCAAGGCGATCACAGCCAGCATATGAGGGGTACCGAATTGTGGGTTTTCAGGATCGGCACTTTGCAACTCGGTACCGAGCCACATTTGAATACCCACCTGCAGTAGCAGCAAGGGAACGGTCAGCATTGCCAGCTGAACGATATGATTACGGAAGAAGTTATAAGCTTCGGTCAGGATGGCAGACAGAGACATGCAGCTTTCCCAAAAAGGTTGTAATTAAAGGATCAAGATAGACGCCAAGGATACCCAAATTCCCACGCCAATGCACAAATGAAATACAGCAAAACGACCGCCTGTCACGCAAAAGCCGTGCATCAACGCCTGAGATAAGACTAGAATATGGCCCCAGAAGACCTTTTATATGCACAGGAAAGCAGAAATGAAAGCTTATATCACAGCAGCCGTAATCATGGGCTCACTGTTGGCGACACCAGCGCAGGCCGGTTGGTTCGACAAACTCACCAACAACACCCAGACCCAAAACGATACGGCTACCAATAACCAGACCACCACTCAAAACAGTGAACTGGTTGGCACCGTGATGTCACAGCTGGGTCTGACTCAAACCCAGGCCGAAGGTGGCCTTGGCAGTCTACTAGGACTGGCCAAGACCTCATTGGGGCAAGAATCTTTCTCCCCTATTGCCGACAGCATTCCCGGTATTGATGGCTTGCTGGCCGCGGCGCCCAAACTGGATGGCAACTCAGGGATGACGGGCCTGCTGTCCAAAGCCGGAGACCTGGGTAACTCTCTACAGGGCAGCGCCATGGTCTATGATGCCTTTGCCAAGCTGGGAATTTCCAAAGAGCTGGCAGCACCCATGATAGATATAGTCAAAAACTACCTGCAAAGCAGCGGCGGTGAAGGCACAGCCGATCTATTGACTAAAGGATTGGGCTCACTGCTGTAAAGCAGCCCGTACTATCAGTGGGAACCTGCAGCCACTGATAACGTCTAAAAAGTGTGGCCACTCGGTTTAAGCGCGCATCGGCAGGGCCGGATTTTATCCGGCTCCAAACCGCAAACCACGTGGCCCGACACGTTTAGAACCTATACTGAACCAACTGACAAGAGAAGCCTATGATCGCCAAGCTCAAGCAGTTTTTGAATGCCCACCAACAAAGTCAGTCCCCGCAGGAACAACAGAAACAACTGGAACTGGCAGCCGCCAGCATGTTGTTGGAAGTGGTTTATGCCGATGAGGAGATGTCCGGCACCGAATCCCAGCTGTTACCCGAACTCCTTGAACAAACGCTGGGTATCGCCACCGAAGCAGCGGCCGAGCTGATAATTGAGGCGAAACAAAGCCGTCACGATGCCACTTCACTGTTTGAGTTCACCTCAGCCATCAATGATAGCTTTACCCTTGATCAGAAGCAGCAGCTGATCCTGGCGATGTGGCGTGTGGCCTATGCCGACGGCGAACTGTGCCGCTACGAAGACCAGATCATTCGCCGCTGTGCCGACCTGCTGTATCTCAAACACTCTGAGCTGATCCAGCTGCGCAACCAAGCCATGACTGGCGGCACAAACTGAGCCCGTCCTATATTGCATGCTTTATTGCACGCTTTTATTGCATAGGGATCACCGGCGGCAATTGGCGTTTCTGCCACTGCTGCTGCAACGTTAGCAATACGGCCAGCACACACAGCAACCCCAGGGCGTAGGCCATGGCGCTGCCGAGTGCAAACGCCAACAAGACACAAAGCGCGCAGCTTAGCAGTACCAAAGGCAGGTAGCGTTTGCTCAGCAAGCGAATGGCAGCCAGCATGGACAAAAGATAGATCACCACAAATACCCCGTTGCTCCAGGCAATCAGCTGCTCGAGTTGTTGGCCTGAAATATAGGTCAGCACTATCACCAGCCCCATCACCCCCAGCACGGCCGACAAAGCCCTGACCGGTACCTGATAACTGTTACGCTCACGGAACCAGGCCGGCAATATTCCCTCGGTACTGAAGCTCCAAAGCAGCCGCGATACACTGGCGGCATAGACGTTCACTGCCGCCAGACCACTGGCAATACCCAGCACTCCTATCACCTGAGCACCGTATCCGCCGAGCAAGGTATCGAATGCGCCTATCATGGCGACCTTGGTATCCACTTCCACCAGCAATAACAGCAAGGTACAGACCAGATAAACCGCACCGACCAAAATCACCCCTATCACCATAGCGGGAATCAAGTCCCGATCCGGGCGCCGAAAATCGTTGGCCAAGTGAGTCATGGCCTCCACGCCGAGGAAACTCCAGAAGGCAATGCCTATCGCCAGCATCACACCGTCATAGTCAGGAGTGGAATGAGCGGTCAAAGACACCAGCTCACCTGCCTTGGCACCACCGGCGCCGAACATCATCACCACCACGGCAACAATCCCCAGTGTCAGGGCAAATTGCGCCTTGGCCGACACTTGAATGCCCCTGAGATTGAGTAGCCAAAGCCCGAGCAGAACCAAGAGTTCACAGCCCACCTGCACCCAACCGGACACGGGAACCAAGGCGTTAACGAATTGGAAAGTCATCAAAATGGCGGCGGGCGCGCCGATAGGCACAGCCATCAAAAAGCTCAGGCCTATGGTGCGGCCCAGGGTACGGCCAAAGGCTCGTTCGACAAAATAAGCGGGGCCAGCAGCGTGAGGGAAACGGCTGGCCAAACGGGCAAACACCAAGGTCACCGGAATAATGGCTAGGGTCAACAGAGCCCAAGCCAGCAAGGCGCCACTACCGGCTTTGGCGACTGTCATCTGTGGCAAAATAAACACCCCGGTACCCAACAATGTGGTGGCCATTAAGCCAGCACCCTGCCAGCGTCCGATAGTTCCTGTAACTTGATTCATCTGCTAAATTATCAGTATCTTGAATGGCGCCAGTATAGTCGTTCTCCGGCAGAATTTCTGTCATTCGTTTCCGTCAAATACGGCTTTTAAGCCGACGAAATGACGGCAAATCAGCAAAAAACACACAAAACGTCAGGTAGCATGGATAAGTTCGATAAAGCAATCATTAATGCGCTTAAAAAAAACGCCCGCCGGAGCATTTCAGATGTGGCAGCCGAAGTGTCACTGTCCCGCAGCGCCGTCTCGGACAGGATCAAGAAGCTCGAGCAAAATGGGGTGATCCGTGGTTACCAATTGCTGCTCAGCGAATCCCAAAAAGAAGCTGTGAGTGCCTACTTTGAAATTCAACACAAATGCCCCCGCTGCAGCGATGTGGTGCATGTATTTCATGCCATTCCGGAAGTCGTGACCTGCCATGGTATCTCCGGCGACATGGATCTGCTGGTGTTTGTCAAAACGCCATCCATGCGACGACTACATGAGATCCGCGAGTATATCGATACTCATACCGAGATAGTGAAGATTAAAACCCATGTGGTGATGAGCGAGTGGATTAATAATCAGTGAGCTAAAACCAAGAAAAGCCACCCGCGTGCTCAATAGGTGGCGAGTCCCGTGGAGGATCGGGAAATGCGTCAAAAGCGCAATAACAAAGTGGCTTCCTGCCCAATCACTTCCTTGTCTGCAACGTAATAACGTTGCTTCAGGATGCGGCGGTGCTTGTTCTTGACTGCAAAGCCGCCGCATTCCTTAACCTCTTATTAGTGGCAGTCTTTGCAACCCGCTGCCGGGTCTTTTTCTTCGTGAGCTGTGTGACAGTCAGTACAGCTGAGCACGCCATCATGTTTCTTGTGTGCCTCACCTTCGAGCGACTTCATATCACCGTGACAGGAAGCACATTGCTCGTTTTCAAAGGCATAATCGGCGGAAGGCGAACCATCTTTATGGCAGGCTTCGCAGCCGGACATTTCCGTGTGAGAATCAGCTATTGGGGCTGCCAGCAGTGAACCGGAGAAACCCAGAGCCATCATCAGAAGCATTTTTTTCAACATCACATTTTCCTTTTTATGGGGGTTAAGCAATCGTCATTTGTCCTGTGTACAGGATGAAGTGGCGCAGCAAAATGACCCCCAACAGACTCAGGGTTGCTGTCGCTGCCACATAAGACCATTTACGCTTGGCCGTGGCGGTCATAAACAGATTCATGGCTAATGGGATAGAGAGACCACAACCCAGGATACCGAGCCAGAACACCCAACCCCAGAAACCTTCCCCTATGGCATTGAAGGCCGCAACCTTGCTTTGTCCACCGGTAAGCACCAGCCCGACAAAGAAGGTGAAGATCACCGCAATTTCCACCAGGATCAGTGGGATCTCTATCTTGTGAATAAAGTGCACTTCTTTGCCATCGGGGTTACCCTTGAGCAGCACACCACCGAGCAGAGACGCCGCCGCACCGGAAGATAGACCGGAGATCAGGAACAGCAGCGGTAATACCGGATTCTTCAGCATGGGGTAACCGGGCAGAGCCGACAGCAGGAAGCCGGTATAAGCCCCCAGCGCCAGAGACAAGATCACCAATAAACCTGTTAAACTGGGTTCATGTTTGGCCAAAAATCCGGTCACTTTGAGCACCACGGGGAAGCGCTGCTCACACCAGTCATCTATCGGTTGACGGAACACCATGGCAATCCAGGCGAACATAAACACCATATAGACCATGAGGATCATCACCCCGATGGACATCACCGAAGTGGGGTTATAGAACACCAAAATCTTCCAGAAATGGAACGGCTTGGTCAGGTCAATGACCAAGATCCCCAAACCCGCCATCACAGTAAGTGGGGCGACCAAACAAGCGGCCTGGACAAAGCCGGAACGCCAGGCATCCTGTTTCAGGCAACGGTTTTTCAGCAATACGGCAAAGAACATGGCGCCCGCCGATACCCCGGCGAAGAACAGATAAAACGCAATGGGCCAGTGCCAAACCAAAGTATCAAAATGAAAAGGACTCATAGCTTAATCTCCCCCTGTTTGGCCACAATCTTGAACAGCTTGGGCCGGGTGCCGAGATCAACCTTGGATCTCTGGGTTGGGTTGGCCCGAATCATCTGCACCACTTCTGAACTCGGATCTTTCAGGTTACCGAATACCAAAGCCTTGGTTGGGCAGGCTTCTACACAGGCCGGCTGTTTGCCCTGCTTGAGTTGAGTCTCACGGCAGAAATCACATTTGTCGGCCGCTTTGGTAACCGGGTTAATAAAGCGCACCTGATAGGGGCAAGCCGCAATACAGTACTGGCAACCAACACACTTCCAGGCATCCACAGTCACAATGCCGGTTTTCTTGTCTTTAAACGCCGCACCGGTTGGGCAAACGTTGACGCAAGGCGCGTCTTCACAGTGCTGACAAGACTTACGGCTAAAGTGGTAAAACTGGTTCGGGTATTCACCATATGGGCCAGTGCGAATAATCTCCAACCGGGAAACCCCTTCAGGTACCTGGTTCACTTCCCGGCAGGCATCACTACAGGCATTACAGCCAATACACTTGGTTTCATCATGGAGCAGGGCATAGTTGATGCCAGAGTCATGATCGGCGCTGGCAACCGCCTCATTGCCACTCAATGGATAGAGAGAGGCACCGGCCATCAGGGCACAGCCCCCTTTTAAAAAACGTCTTCTGGAATTTTCCATTACTCTTACCCCTTAGTTGACCGTATGACAGTCACGGCACAGCTTGCTGTGCTGTGTGCCAGTTGCTTGCTTCATTGGATCGTCCAACGGGTGCAGCTTGTGGCAGGCGGCGCAGCTCAACTTGTCGGCGTGAACATTGTGGGTCCACTCTTTCTCAGCCAATTTCTGTGGCTGGTGACACTTGAGACAAGTGGCATTCTGGGTTGCAGGAGCAATCCCTTCCTGAGGAGTAAAAACTCTTAAATCATTAGGTTTTCTTGGATGTTTTCCTTTTTCCCCATGACAGGTGCTGCAACTCATATTGAGCTGATCCTGACCATGGTGTCCCTGCATTAAGCCATTGCGTTTGTGACACTTCACACAGGGATCACTGTTGATTTTCAACGCGGTCTCGGCATATGCAATGCCGCTTACCCCCAACAAACAGGTCATAGAGGCCGCGCCTAATATTGCACGCCATCGAATACTGGACATCTCGGGTCCTCACTTTCAATTGGATATAACAGGGACTAAAGGGTAGCGGTCTAAACCGCCACCCGTTATTGCAGCCTAAGCCGTCAACATCTGCTCAAGGTGCTGTGCATCCAGAGGATTAGAGCGTTTCATATCGATGAGGCGAACGTTGAGCTTTTCGAGTAGGCTCTTTGAGTTGGCGCTTTCAGCATCACTGAAATCTGAAATTACCATTTTTATTTCTGAAGAATTCTGATCTATCAATACATAGTCCAGGCGCGAGTGACTCGCGGTCGCATGTGGGTCAATATCAACCACTGAGTCCAACGCCACATTGCTACAAACTTCGTATCGACCATTGGTTAAAGACTTCAGAGATTTAAAAAAGTCTAAACTCTGCTTGTCAAAGAACCGATTTTTGAGCTTTATCTCTTCGGCGTTTTTTTCGTCTGACTTAAAGAACTTGATACAAGTCATTACAAATACCACCAGCACGAATGGCACTGCAATAAAAAGCACGAAATAGATAAAGGCATAACTTAGAATAACTGAAGTATCCATATAATAACCCTCCAAACATCATTTTTAGTTTTAATACGCTTAATTGCGCAGTTGAATTATTACTATCTACAGCAATATGAATTTTGATCACCATCAAATAACCGTTGAGGAAAAGACTGAAAGTTCAAAACATAAGACATTGACTACATTACCATTTTGCAGAAAACATACTGCTAAAAATTAGAAATAGCATTTAGACAATGCGATATTTGAAAATGCACTATTTCACTATTTGAAATATACAGAGTTAATGAGAATCTCTCTCACAAACCTCCTTGAATCAGTCAAAAAAACAGCATTTAGTGATCTAGAATACAGAATCGGAAATAGCTTCGAATAAAATTATTCTTTCTGAAAAAACAGGTTAATATAGATGTCGGATGTACCACTAAAGGAGTATTGCAGATGAACCATATTGACTTTGAAAAACTGGATATTTTAAGTCTTTCCATTCTTGTTAGCTTATACGAGAACAAATCTGCAACACACGTTTCAAAACTTTTAAACGTACCCGCACCTAAAATAAGCCGTTGTTTAAAAACAGCCAGATCTATTTTTGGTAACGAACTATTTTTAAGAAAGAAATATGGCCTTATTCCCAATGAATTTGCGGCCAAGGTTTACCCTATTGCAAAAGAAATAGTGAACTGTGCCAAGGGCTTCAATCAGCTTGGCAATCCAGCATTTGCAGGCAACAAAAACTTTGAGCTGGTCACCCCTGGGCTTATCTCTTACGCCTACCCCAAGGCGTTGATGCAGGCCATTAAACAACAGAACAAGCAGTTGCATATCAATTTGAACTCCTGGGGCTGCAACTCATTGCAAGGGATAATAGACGGCAACATCAGTGCAGGACTCTGCAGTTGCCATTACCCTCAAGAGTTGCAAGCTATCGGCAGCAAATTACAGATAGAAGCCCTGAGAAAACTGGATAGCCTCTACCTTATCTGCAACAAAAATCATCCGCTGCTCTCCCGTGAGCTAACCCTGGAAACCATTGCCGAATATCCCTATATCAATACGGATCTGGGCCTTGGGCCCAACAGTCTTAGCCCATTTGAAGACTACTGCCGGATCAACAATCTGGATCTGAATGTTGAGATGACTATCACCGGGATCTCATCTCTGAGTGCCTATCTCGAAGCCTCACAGGCGGTGGCCTTGGTGCCCTATAAGGCGGTATTCGATCTATTGGGCGAAGAGCCCCTGTTACACCTTTGCAAGCTGTCGGAAATGGAAACCACCCGGCTGTTCAATGTCACTGAGCCACTGACACTGACACTGCTTAGCCCCAGCGGCCAACAAGACCCGGATCTGGAATGGATTCGTTCACAGTTGCGTTTGGTGAGCGGGACCTTGCTGTAGACTTGTGATAACAATCTAAACAGGATCTCAGCCTGCTCTTTACGACTTGAAGTATACAGACAGATTTGCCCAAGAGTTCATACAATAGCGTTGCCAAAAGCGGTACACTAATGAGCATTCGATACTGGGTAAGCTGTTTATGCAAATCAATTCTCACGCCGAACTCAATCTCCTTTGGGGTTCCCTCATACTTGAAGAACTGGCACGCCTTGGGGCTCAGCATGTGTGCATGGCGCCGGGCTCGCGCTCCACGCCTCTGACGCTGGCAGCCGCCCGCCAGGACAAACTGAAACAACATCTGCACTTCGATGAGCGAGGACTGGGCTTTATGGCACTCGGACTCGCCAAAGCCAGTCGGGCTCCGGTCGCCATTATCACCACCTCGGGAACAGCCGTGGCCAACTTGTATCCGGCCATCGTTGAGGCCTGGTTGACTCAAGTCCCCTTGGTCGTGCTTTCCGGCGACAGACCGCCGGAGCTGATAGCTTGCGGCGCCAACCAAGCCATACTCCAACCGGCAATATACGGCCAATATGCCAAGCAGTTGAACCTGCCGACACCGGATCTGGCCATAGCCCCTCAGGCACTGCTGACTCAGATTGATGAAGCCGTGGCCAACCAAAGCATGCCGGTCCACATCAATTGTATGTATCGTGAGCCGCTTTACCCAAGCAGCCTGGATGCCCCCAGAAGCCAAGCCATAGAGCACTACCTGCAACCTCTGGCGAGCTGGCAACAGGCAAGCACACCCTATAACCAATATGCCACCAAAGGCATGGGACAAGTCCCAAGTTGGGATACCATGGCGCGTTTTGTTCACGGCAAGGGGGTTATCATCGCCGGCACTCTGGACAGTGCCGATAATCCACAAAAGTTGGTCGAACTGGCCAGCAAACTCGGTTGGCCGCTGCTGACAGATGCCCAGTCTCAGCTGCGCCAACATCCTGCCGCGATAGGCAATGTCGACCAACTGCTGCTCAACCCCAAGGGCCGAGCCCTGCTGCAACAGGCCGACCGGGCACTGGTGTTTGGTGGACGCCTGCTGTCGAAACGCTTGATAAGTTATCTGGAACAGCAGAACTGGCACCAATATTGGCAAGTATTGCCGCAGCAGATGCGCCTGGATCCCAGCCATAAACCCAAGCAGATCTGGCTGGCAGAGCTGCAACAGATAGCCGCCCTTGAGTGGCCACGCTCGTCCTCCGCCAATTGGGCGCTGGAGCTCACCGCCCAGAATGAGGCGCTCAATGAGCTCTTTGTACGCCAAATCGATAACGGCGAGTTCGGTGAGGCTCAGGTGATAAGAGCCATAGCGGCAACCCGCACCGGTGAGCAGCAGCTGTTTATCGGTAACAGCTTACCGGTACGGCTTTATGATATGTTCGCGCCCATCAGTTGCTGCGCCGCCATCACCTATACCAACCGCGGTGCTTCGGGGATAGATGGCCTGCTGGCCAGTGCCTGCGGCGTCGCCAACCACAAGGGCCAGGCCACCACCTTGGTGCTCGGCGATCTATCGGCGCTGCACGACCTCAACTCTCTGGCATTGGCACGCCAGGCTCAGGGGCCATTAGTGATAGTGATACTCAACAATGATGGCGGCAATATCTTCAATATTCTGCCGGTACCAGATGAGCAAGTAAGGGCTCACTATTACCGATTAAGCCACGGGCTGGAGTTTGGTTATGGCGCGGCCATGTTTGGCCTACCCTACAATAGGGTGGAAGACTTCCAGGGCTTTATGGATGCCTACAGTGAAGCGCTCAACTATAACGGCGCCTCGGTTATTGAGGTTTGCGTCAGCCAAACCCAGGCCAGCGACCAGATAGCCAGCATAGGCCAATGGGTAAAGCAAAGCTAATGTTAGCCACAACGACTCAGGGTTCAGCAACCCAGCCGCCTTTGGTGCTGCTGCACGGTTTTCTCGGTAGCAGCCATGATTGGCACGAGTTGCTGCCGCACCTGAGTCAGGACTACTACTGTATTGCGGTCGATCTCCCGGGCCATGGCCGCAGCGGTGATATCCAAATCGACAGCCCAGGCTTCAATGACTGTATTGCCTTGCTGCGTCATACACTGCTCAAGGTTGGCATCCCACGTTTTCACTTATTGGGATACTCGCTTGGCGGCCGTATCGCGCTGCATCTGGCGCAAACCTGGCCCGAAGCACTGCTGAGCCTGCATCTTGAGTCCTGTCATCCTGGCCTGTTATCCCATGATGAACGTCACCAGAGGGCGATGGCCGATAAGCTGTGGGCCGAACGTTTTAACACTATGCCGATTGAGCAAGTGCTGGCCCTCTGGTATCAGCAAGCGGTATTTGCCGACCTATCAAGCGCCGAGCGAGAAGGTTTAATCGAAAAACGCCGCCATCAGCAGCCACTGGGCCTAATTAACTGTTACCAGGCCACCTCACTGGCACTGCAACAGGATCTGCGCCAAGTGCCGGCCAAGCTTGCCTGCCAAAGCCACTACTACCTAGGGGATCTGGATGCCAAGTTTAGCGCTCTTGCCAAGGCCTGGCAGCCGCAAGCCGGATTCAAGCTGCATACCATTGCCGATGCGGGCCATAATAGCCATCAGGCCCAACCCGGCGCTTTTGCCATGGCGCTCAAAGGCGCCCTGAACGCGATTTCAAGGGGTGAATGATGCATCCAGACTCACTGTCACTGGCCCGCTATAGGCTGCCGCTGGAAACCTCACTACCTGTGGGCAAGCAAAGAATCGAACAGAGAGCCGGGCTGGTTATCAAGGCCAGTTGCGGCAATGAAGAACATTTTGTGGAAGTCGCCCCCTTGAGCGGCCTGGATGCCAACGGCGAGCCACTGCTGGGGTTCAGCCGTGAATCACTGACAGAGGTGACAGAAGCAGCCTTGGCGCTGATGCCAGCACTGGCCGCCAAAGAACTTAAGTTGAGTCAGGCGGCCGATGCCTGTCAGTATCCCTCGCTCGCCTGGGGGCTAAGTCTGCTCGATGCCAAACTCAAAGGACAACTGCCACAGCGTTGGCCGGCCTTTGAAACCATTCCACTCATCTATCACAGGGAAGAAGAGCCACTGGCGCTACTGCAACAAAGGCTGGCGGCGCTTCCCGATACGGTTCTCAGAGCCAAGATCAAGGTCGCCCAGACCAGCATGGAGCAAGAGCTCAGACTGATCCATGCTGTATTGGCCGCCAAACCTCATCTCAAACTCAGGCTGGATGCCAATCAGGGCTTTGAGTATCAACAAGCTGTGGATTTTTGCGCTTGTCTGCCCAAGGCCTGCATTGAATATATTGAGGAACCCTGCCGCCGCGCCGACGATAACCCTGCCCTATTCAAGGCCACAGGGATCCGCTATGCCCTGGATGAAACTCTGCTGCAAAGTGAGTTTGTACCTGACTGCAATGACTTCGCAAGCGGTCTCACGGCGCTGGTGCTTAAGCCGATGTTGCTCGGCAGCTTAACCAGACTGCAAACCCTGATCGAACAGGCCGAAGCGGCCGGCGTGCGCGCCCTATTGAGTTCCAGCCTGGAATCTTCTCTGGGAATTGCCGATCTGGAGGCGGTCAGTGCCCTCTTGACCCCCAACGAAGCCCCCGGACTGGATACTCTGGCGCCTTTCGGACGCGATATTATCGTCGGCCAAGGCCATAAGCCCCGTCTGGACTTTGCTGAGCTGGAACTCTTGGGTCAATGGCCCTGTCTGTAACCGCCAAGCTCTGACAGCCTCTGCAACCCCCAATTTCAGTAACAGGAAAGCACATGACCTACTCGCCCCTTCACCTCAGTGGCCAACAGACTCCGGATGCCGTCGCCTTGGTAGAGGGCGGTATCAGCCATAGTTATCAGGCAGTAAGCCGGCAAGTATTGGCGCTCGGCGCTAAGCTTCGAGCCTTGGGGTTGCAGCGCGGGGATAAACTGGCCTGTGTGGCCGCTAACTGCCGCGAGCTGATGTTGTTGTATTGGGCTTGTTTGGATCTGGGGCTGCTCTTTTGCCCGCTGTCACCCAAGTTTCCGGATAGTCAGCTCCAGGAGCTGCTTGAACGTTTACATATTCGCTTTATCTGGTGTCCGGATAATGCCAGGAATAAGCTTTGGCAAACGCGGGATATCACCCGAGTGCAGGCGGATTTTGCCATTCTCGAATCGAATTGTATCCCAGCCGAGATAGCCACTGTCTCGGCCGATACGCCGCTCAATATTATTCTTACCTCGGGCTCCAGTGGCTGCCCCAAGGCCGCAGTCCACTGCCTTAACAACCATATCGCCAACGCCAATGGTAGTCGGCAGTTGATTCCTTTGGCGAGTGGTGATGCCTGGTTACTCTCGCTGCCGCTGTTCCATATCGGTGGCCTGGCAATCCTCAATCGCTGCGCCCTGGCGGCCGCAGCCGTGGTGCTGCCGGACAATAAGCTGACTATGGCGGCGCAGTTGAGGCGTGATGCCATCACTCATCTCTCGCTGGTGGCCACCCAGTTGCAACGCCTTTTGGACGACAGCCCGGAAAGCCTTATGGGAGTGAAGTGCCTGCTACTCGGCGGCGGCGCCATAGGCCAAGGCCTGCTGGACAGGCTATCCCCCTTGAAGGTGAAAGCCTTTACCAGTTACGGCATGACAGAGATGGGCTCGCAGATCACCACGGGAATGGCCCGCAGCGATGGCAGCAGTGGCCGCCTGTTACCCGGGCGCGAGCTCAAAATAGAACAGGGAGTTATCTGGGTCAGGGGCGAGACCCTGTTTATGGGTTACCTGCAGTCGGATGGCAGCATAGTTAAAGAGACCCAAGACGGTTGGTTTTGCACCAAGGACAAAGGCTTCTGGAGTCAGGATGGGCTACTGCATATTCAGGGGCGGGTCGACAATATGTTTATCTGCGGCGGCGAGAATATTCAACCGGAAGAGGTGGAAGCGGCGCTGAAACAGCACCCTGCCATCCTGGATGCCATCGTCTTTGGTGAAGATAACCCTGAGTTTGGCTTACTGCCGGCCGCCATTTTGCGTTATCAAGGCTCACAGGCGCCGAGCGAAGCCGAACTGACCGCCTTCCTGGCAGACAAGCTGGCTCGCTTTAAGCGCCCGAGACACTATTATCCCTGGCCGCAACAGGTTGCCGAGGGGCTCAAAGTGCAGCGCCAGCAGCTTATTGCGGCGCTAAATTCAACCATGAAGCCTTAAAAGTTCATTTTGTAAGAAGTGTTTACAAAAGTCAGCCTCGCTCAATGGATGAGAAAAGTAAAACCCCTGGCCCAGATTGCAACCGAGGTTTTGCAATAGCTTGAGCTGGGCAGCCGTTTCAATACCTTCGATAACCAACTGCATGTCGAGCGAGTCAGATAATGCTATCACACTGGATATCGCAGCTTTGCATCTGGGCTCAGTATCCAGACCGGCCACAAAACAAGCATCCAACTTCATTTGCGAAAAAGGAAGTTCACACAGGCGAGCCAAAGATGAATAAGCAGCACCAAAGTCATCTATCGCCAATTCGCATCCTAGCATGCGTAAACGGATTAAATTTTCCATATTGAGGGCCGGCGCCAATATAAGGCCTGATTCCGTTATCTCTATAGTGACCAGTTTCGGTGGAAGTTTATAATCCCGGATCAATTTGGAGATTTGATATACGAGCTCAGTGGAGTTTAATTGGGAAATGTCCAGGTTGTAGGCGAGTGATAAGCGATAGTTCTGTTCCAACAATCGCTTTTGCAATTTAATCCCCTGACGGAATAATTGGAGAAACATCTCATCCAGCAAGCCATAACGAATGAGAGGTTCGATAAACAGATTAGGATGTAACAACCCGAACACGGGGTGCTGCCAACGCACCAAGACTTCCGCTCCTTCTATTTGTAAATCCGTGACACTGAACTTGGGTTGGTAGAAACCAACGAACTGATGTTCAGTGACCGCTTCCTTAAAATCTCTGAAATTCAAAGAGAACCAATTTGGAAGCAGTTCTGGTTCAGGTGATACCGTCTGCGGTTCGTTCAGTTCACGATAACATTCGATCATAGCGCTCAAGTTTTCAATCGTCGGTGATTTGGCTAAATCACCAAGATACTGAAACCCCAACAGTTTAACCATCTGGGAGACAGCCCGGCGCAGATCTTTGTCGACATCACTGTAAAGGGCTACCCCACGGTTCTTGAACCTGGCTCTAGCCTGGCGCAAAAAAGACAAACCATCGGTTCCAGCCAACATCAAGTCGCAAATTACGATATCGACTTCCCTATGCTGCTGTAGCCAGGAAAAAGCGGCTGTCGCGCAGCCAAAGCTGAAGACTTCCACACAAGTTAACGACTTGAGGTTGTGCTCCAGCACAGTGCGTTGAAAAGGATGATCCTCAAGCACCAACACCTTGCATTTCTTCATTATTTAAGCCAAAAAAACTGATATGGATATAAATAGCAGTTAGCATCATTTATCAGTAAAAATAACTAAGAATTCTTTTATTAAGTTTATATAAAATCCTATATAGCTAAATTTACGCCAACACACCGTAAATGGTCTTTCTCACACTATTCCTAATTTATTTTGAAATAATATAAGTCCGCTAATATTATAATAAATGCAAAACCCAACAGAAAAGGCTGAAAGTTCGGTAGGAAACATCCTACTTACATATGAAAATTATTCTGTAACAATTGATTTGGAATGATTAGAGGGACAGAAGTTTATAATATGAAGAACATTATTGTTGTCGATGACCATCCAGTAGTGATTATGGCTATAAAAATCATACTCGAGCAAAATGGCTTTCATGTCACAGCCACAACAGATAATGGAGTAGATGCGCTAAAACTCATAAGAGAGCACCAACCTGATGCCGTTGTTCTGGATATAGGCATACCACAACTAGATGGTCTTGAGGTTATTAACCGATTGAATAGTTTGGATTTACCACCAAAGATACTGGTACTGACGGCACAGCCTTCTGAATATTTTGTCACCCGCTGCATACAGGCCGGAGCCTCTGGTTTTGTCTCTAAACAAGAGGATCTAACAGAGGTTCTGGGAGCGCTGAGAGCAGTATTATCCGGATATTCATACTTTCCAAATAACGCCTTCATCCATCATAAACAAAATAAACAACTGCCGGAGTCAGATAAATTGGCACAACTATCTGGTCGAGAAATGATGGTACTTCAACAGTTGTCACACGGCCTATCCAATAAAGAGATTGCCGATCGCATGTTACTCAGCAATAAAACCATAAGTACATATAAGACTCGTTTACTGGAAAAGCTTAACGCCCGTACCCTGGTCGATCTTATCGAAATATCCAAGAGAAACCATATCATATGAAAAAAGCCCCTCTTATCCAGGCGCTCTACTTAATATTGATTTTTTTATCTTTAGTTTCACAGCAGGTCAATGGGACAGAGTTGAATACTCCAGGCATTTCTGGCCATGCCGGCATGAGTAAAATTAGGATAATCCTGACCGATGAGCAGTGGCAATGGTTACAACAACAGCAAAGTATCCGAGTAGGAGTTGTTACTCCGGATAACCCACCATTCGATATGACCATGGATGGTAACAGTGACTACTATGAGGGCTTGAGTGCCGATTACCTGCAGCTTTTGTCTGAAGCCCTTAAGCTCAAAATAGAACTACGTTTATTCAATACCAAAGAGGACGCTATCTTAGCTATCAAGGCCGGTAAACTGGATCTGCTAACCGGGGCCTCCGGTTACGAAGCATCCCAAGGGTTGCTGCTAAGTCAGGCTTATGTCGATAATCAAGCTGTATTATGCACTTCAGAAAAACTAGCTGCAGAGCAGACTCCAACCAATATTGCTATGCCTTATGATTATCTGCCGGAGGTCGACCTTGCCCCCCTTCTCCCCAAAGCCCAAATCACTCGATATCCCTCCAAACTAAAAACAGTAGCCGCAGCCGTGTTCGGTAAAGCTGATGCCGTAATCATGGATCTGTTCTCAGCCAACTACATAGTTAACAACTATTTTGCCAAGAAGTTGCGGATAACGAAATTTTTGCCCGTTGAGCCCCAAGGCTTAAGCTTTGCCTTAAGTAATGATAAACAGCAACTTAAAGAAATAATAGATGAAGCATTGAAGCAACTCCCGGAAAGTGAACATTGGGCCATCAAAAAACGTTGGAGTGGAGGCGGCCTGAATCTGTCCAGAAAAAGCTCGATCTGGATCTGAGCGAAACGGAACTGGCTTGGCTAAAGCAACATCAACCGATAAGAATTGCGGCCAATAAGTTCAATGCACCTATGACCTATTTTGATCAGAATGACAGGTTACACGGTTACGCGGCTGACGTTTTGGAGATCATCAAGCTTTATAGCGGAATTGATACCGTCATTATCAAGACACAAAATTTCCATGAAATTGAGCAGCGTCTGCAAGATAAAAGTGCCGATCTAGCTTTGTTATCTCCTTCGGATAAGCGCCAAAAAGAACTGATATTCACTAAAGAATTTTCTAATGCGCCTTTTGTTTTTATCTCCCAAAAAGGTCTTCACTTCAATCAGGAAAAAACCAACTTAAAAATCGCCCTCCCAGTAGCACATATCTCCTCGGAAATACTGCCTAAAGTGTTACCACAAATAGAGGTGGTAGAAGTAAGCAACTACATGGATGCCCTGGAAGCCACCTTAAAAGGTAAAGTAGATGCCACTATAGCTCCACTTGGAATCGCAGACTACTATGTCAATCACTATTATGGGCACAAACTTGCAATACAAGGCATTATTGACGAGTTACCACCGGCAACTGCGGCCTTCGCCACGAGTAAGAGCAACCCTCAATTAATCAGTATTCTCAATAAGGTTCTGGCCATAATCCCTGCCGATGAATTGCAATCTATAGGGAATAGATGGCGCAGCAATGCCGTTCCCGGACAAGAGACTTGGCGCGATTACAAATATACTATTTATTCAATTACTGTTGCTGCAATACTATTGATTACTGCATCTTTAATCTGGGCCTGGTTTACCCGCAGCCACTATATAAAACGGCTTATGGTTAAAAAGAAACTACAACAACAACTTATATTTATGCAAGAGGTGATCGACAGTATTCCCCACCCTATCTATGTCCGTAATACAGAACGCCAACTAATTCTCTGCAACCAAAGTTATTTACAATTCTTCCAAGTATCAGCTCATGACTTGATAAATAGAACTGTGTTGGAACACAGTGATAGGCTAAGTGATGTTCACTTGATAGATCAAAATTATACCCAAGCTATTAGTGAAAACAGAGCATGTTACGAAGACAGGCGCATATATTTGGATGGAAAACTTATTGATGTTTACCACTGGTTCCGACCTTATAAAAACGAACAAAATCAGATCCAGGGTATTATAGGTGGATGGATAGATGTCAGCGACCGCGTCGAATTAATGCAACAGTTAAACTTGGCCAAGGAACAGGCAGAGAAAGCCAGTGTCGCCAAGACTCAATTTTTGGCAACCATGAGCCATGAAATACGTACACCTATGAACGCGATTATAGGCTTGCTGGAGCTATCGATGAAACGATCTCAGAAAAATCTGTATGATTTTAAGTCTATTCGTGTTGCTTATGATTCAGCCAAAGGACTACTGGAACTCATAGGCGATATTCTCGATATAGTTAGAATTGAGGCAGGACAGCTAAGCTTGAACCCAGTACAGACGGAGCTGAAGCAAACTCTGGATTCTGTAATTCGTATCTTCGAAGGTATAGCGATTCAAAAAGGCTTACAATTAATACTTGAGATGTATCCTGAACTACCTAAGTATGCACTGTTAGATCCTCTAAGGGTTAAGCAGATTTTATCCAACCTAATTGGTAATGCCATTAAATTCACCGACCAAGGTAATGTTTGCCTCTCAGCGCTTAAATCGCAAAATTCCAAAGGTCAAACCGAGCTGGTTTTCAAAGTCGCTGATACTGGAACAGGTATGCCAATAGAGGAACAACAAGACTTATTTAAACCTTTCGTTCAGGTTCAAAATGGTGCCCATAATAAAGGAGGGACAGGTCTGGGGCTCCCCATATGTCGCTCCCTGTGTGAAATGATGGGCGGTTCAATTAACTTGGTCAGCGAACCGGGTCAGGGGACTTGTATCAATATCCGAATACCTTTACAAGTTACCAATGAAGCTGCAGCTGAAGAAAGCCCAACATTCCCTTCCTCAGATGTAATCCCTACGGCACAAGTGCAGCATGTGTTGATAGTGGATGATCATCCGGCCAACAGGCTGCTGTTGTCACAGCAACTTAAATATCTGGGGCACAGCATTGATGAAGCGAACGATGGTCAGGAAGCTCTCCATCTCTTCAACCTACACCCCTATCGAATAGTCATTACCGATTGCAATATGCCGGAGATGGATGGTTATGAGCTTAGCCGCAAGCTAAGACAATTGGAACAAAGCCGTAATCTTTCACCGGCGATTATCTTAGGTTACACAGCCAATGCCCAATTGGAAGTCAAAAAAGCCTGTATCTCTGCAGGCATGAATGATTGCCTGTTTAAACCTATCAGTTTAGCTGAGTTGAAAAAAGCCTTGGATAACCTCCACCTGGTGCTCGAGCAAGAACCGCTCAAGCCTAGCTTCCTGCCAAGCACTTTGGACAAATTAACTGGCGGAAACCTGGAGCTAACAGAGCAGTTATTGCTGGAACTGTTAAATGCCAATGAGGCAGATTTAATAAAATTACAAACGGCACTGAATAAGGGGGATGAAGATGATAGCAAAAGCGTAGCCCACAAAATTAAAGGTGCGGCAAAGATTATCTCAGCTACCTCCATCGTCAAACATTGCGAGCAGTTAGAACATGCGGAAACCATAGAGGAAGCCCGTGTAACTTTGGTTTCGCTCAGTGATTCATTGGAACACCTTGCTCGAGATATAAAAGCATATCTAAACTCAGAGAAAAGAGAACCAATGGATTTTATGCTCTAAAACAGACTTAAAACTTTAAAATTATTGAAATGGCACAATACTATTGATTGAGTTAAGTAAAAGCTATTGTGATTAAATAATAAGCTGTCACTGACTTATATTGTGACATTCTCTGTATCAACAACTTATCAAGCTTGCTTTTTACAGTACGCCAGCATAGCATAAGGATTAAATACAGACATTTTAAATCGCACCCAAGACAATATAATAATAACCAAACACTCAAAAAAGTGTCCCTAAAACATAAAGCCCAGTTCAACAACAACAAACCCTGTAGGACTTTTCCTATAGGGTTAATGTTATTTCCGATCTACCCCCCTCCCCCTTTCATATTAGCAACAATTAATTGTAGTATCACCTTCGAAGTGGTTCGAGCTTAGCTTGAATAATATAGAGCTCAAAATTTTATTTTGAGATTTTAGGTTTTACCTAGGTTTCTAAATTCTGCAAGTATACAAGCGCATACCACCTATTCTTTAAATCTTAAGGATTAATAGGTAAACATATGAAGAAAATAATTGTATTAGCGGTATCTTTAGCTGGTTATGCTTCTTTGGGAACTGCCAATGCAGCATCAACAGGTCAAATTCAATTCGTTGGTGAAATCACTGGAGCCACTTGTAATGCTACGGTTAATGGCACTAGCAACGCCACTGTAACACTGCCAACTGTCAGTAATAGCCAACTTCAATCGGCTGGTAATACCGCCGGGAAAACCAGCTTTACCATTGAGTTAAGTGAGTGTACTGCACTAGATTCTATGACTCAGGGTTCTGCTTTCTTCGAGTCGGGCTCGGCAGTCAATATAGCAACTGGTCGTCTTAAAAATACAGCGCCAACTAATGCCGCAAGTAACGTGACATTGCAGTTACGTGACGCTTCATCTGATGCAGCAATCAAAGTTGGCGACTCGACTCAAACAACATCAAACACTTATGTCAACTTGCCGACCACTGCCGGAGGTAAGGCTCAACTGCCTTACACTGTAGAATATTATGCTGAGAATGCAGTAACTGCTGGTAAAGTTAATTCATCAGTAGTTTATTCAATCCAATATAAGTAAACCTTTTATTAAATAGAGATATAGAGGGGGGAGCTCCCCCCCCTATCATCAAAAAGGACAACACTGTGTTTCGCTTCTTTTACCTTATTCTAATTATAGTTTCATTAATATTTACTATAGGAGTTGCACCACAAGCATTAGCCAGTGTGGTCATTACTGGCACTCGTGTAATCTACCCTTCTGATGCGAATGAGGTGAGTGTAAAACTGGATAACAGAGGAAATAATCCAGTGTTGGTTCAAAGTTGGATTGACAGCGGTGAAGTTGATACAAAGCCTGACTTTATCAATGTTCCATTTATCATTACTCCTCCAGTTAATAGAATTGATCCAGATAATGGACAAAATCTAAGAATACGTTACACAGGAGATATTCTTCCAACTGATAGGGAGAGTTTATTTTGGCTAAACGTACTTGAAATCCCCGCCAAGCCAAGTTCCGAAAGCAATGAAAATTATATACAAATGGCATTTAGAACAAGAATAAAGCTGTTTTACCGACCAATTTCATTAGAGTTGGATGTTAAGGACTCTATGGAAAAGATTAGTTTCAACCGACTTGACAATGACACTGTAAGAGTTGATAACCCAACCCCTTTCCATATTTCCTTTGCAAAAATTGTATCCAATAAAAAAGAAATAGATGGCGAGATGGTATCACCATATTCATCTTTGGATTTCCAATTACCTAATCAAGCTGGAAATAAAATTGAAGCAACTTATATCAATGATTATGGCGCCATGAAACTTTTGGAATATTTAGTTAAATAATTATCAGGCTAATGTGGACAACAATATTAGCATTAGCCAAATAACTAAATCGAGGTCAAATTGAAAAAGTTATCAATAAGTAATTTCATTACACTGTTAGTCGTTAGCTATACACTATCATTTGGTTGTAGGATAACTCTTGCTGAGACCTCCACATCTGTTGGCGCATCATCTACTAGCGTTACCTTTGATTCATCTCTATTGAATATGGTTGGATCAGATAGCTTCGATTTAAGCTATTTTCAAGATGGCGCATCTGCCCTTCCTGGTAATTATAAATCTGCAGTATATATCAATAAGATATTACTTGGGTATTACAATATTGAATTCAAGGTAAACAATAATAAAAAAGTATACCCATGCCTGAGTCGAAACTTGATAAAAGATATTCAACTCAATCCAGATGAATTACCCATATCCATTGATAAAAACATCGACTCATGCATTGACTTGAAAAGTTATATCACCACGGCAAACGTTAACTATGATAGCGGAACTCAACACCTTGATATTATTCTTCCTCAAGCGTATCTGTACAATAAAGCAAGGGGAGAAGTTAGTCCTGAACTATGGGATGAAGGCATCAACTCCGGTATTTTTGGATACAATATCAATGGTTACAGCAGCCGTTCCCATGGTGAAGATTACAACTCTTTATTTGCAAACTTTAGAACAGGAATCAATATTGGGGCATGGCAACTAAGACATAATGGTAACTACTCTTCTGTTGAAGGGGGAAGAGAGAACTATAACGCTATCAATACATATATACAACGTGATATCCCTTCATGGAGAAGTAGTGCTTTAGTCGGACAATCAAATACTTCTGGGCAAGTCTTTGATACCTTACCTTTTGTTGGCCTTCATTTGGCAAGCGATAGAAGAATGTTACCTGAGTCTCAGCAAGGCTACGCACCTCAAATAAGGGGGGTAGCGAAAACGAACGCACGAGTTTTTGTCCGCCAAAATGATCAAATCATTTACGAAACTAATGTAACTCCAGGTGAATTTCTGATTAACGATCTTTATCCTACCGGATTTGGTGGGGATCTTGTTGTTACTGTTAGAGAATCCGATGCCAGTGAACACTCATTTAAAGTACCTTATGCTTCTGTAACTCAGTTGTTAAGGCCGGGTACAATACATTATGAATTTACAGCAGGTAAAATTCATAGTGATAACTTATTAAGTGATCCTGATATTTATCAGGCAACTTATCAATATGGTGTTAATAATGCCTTCACTAGTTATGGTGGATTTCAGGCCAGTGACGATTATTACGCCGTGCAACTTGGTGGCGCAATTGGTTCTTCTATCGGTGCATTTGCTATGGATATTACCCACGCAAGAACCCGCTTAGGAGACGGCGTTGAACCTATGGATATTAATAAAAAAGTAGAAAATATAACAGGACAAAGTTATCGACTAAGCTACAGTAAGGCCATCAGCGAAACAAATACCAATCTATCATTGGCAGCATATCGATTCTCAACCGATGGATATATGGACTTTATGACAGCAATGCAAACCCGTGATGCAGTCTCTTTAGGCTATTCACCTGATTTGATTTCCAGATCAAAGAATCGATTTACTATTACAGCAGCACAGAGCCTGCCCGAAAATTGGGGCCAATTTTACCTGAGCGGTTCAATACAAAACTATTGGAACCAACAAGGAACTGAGAAACAGTACCAACTTGGATACAATAACCGTTATAAATTTTTGTCTTATGGTTTGAGTATAAACCGTAGCTTTTCCAGTATAGGAACAGAAGAAACCAACTATTTATTGAGCTTGAGTCTACCCCTTGGGAAAAGTAACTTTTCGCCACAGATGATGGTAGATCTTTCCCATAACACCAATGGCGATAATAGCCAACAGTTAGCAGTATCAGGTGTATATGGTGCAGAGAGTCAATTAGGTTATGGAGCAACTATTACCAAAACGGATAAAGGCGGAACCAGTCATTCACTAAACGCCAATTATCGGGGGCATGCAACCACAGTGACTGGTAGTTATAGCCATGGAGATAACTACAACAGCGCTGCTGCAGGGATAAATGGCACTATCATAGCTCACTCAGGCGGATTGACTCTAACACCCTATGTGGCAAACACCTTTGCTTTAGTTGAGGCTATAGGTGCTGAGGGGGCAAGTGTATCTGCATATCCTGGCATTCATCTTGATAGCAATGGTTATGCTGCAGTTCCTTATTTGAAACCTTATCAGATAAATGAAATTAATATCGATCCAAAAGGAACCCCGGCCGGGGTCGAATTGGAGTCTACCTCTCAAAAAGTAGCCCCTCATGCAGGAGCTGTGGTGAAGTTAAGCTATAAGACCAAGCAAGGTAGTTTGATTCTAGTCAAAGCAACTTATAACGGAAAGCCATTGCCATTTGGGGCTTATGTTACAGATAGTCAAAATAATCATATTGGCACTGTAGGCCAAGGGGGCATACTCTATGCCAGAGTTGAGCAAAATAGTGGAAAATTGAATATCCAATGGTCTGAACTGGAAAACTGCGCAATTGACTATCAAATCAATGAAGAAGCACAAGATGGATTTCATAAACTCAACTCAATTTGTCATTAGAAATAACTCTACCAACAATAAGGGTCAGTTTAGCTTAAAGAACCTGGTGAATCTAAATGAATAATATACAAAAATTTATTGGTATTTTTTTTATTTTCTTAAGTCTTGTGATGCAACCTAAAATGGTTGAAGCCGTCGATTGCTCGCGAACTTCAAATTTTATTGATTCCCAAATGCCTTTGGCTGTTAACAATTTAACAGTTAACCCTGACATGCCTAATGGTACTGTTATTTTTAAGCAGAATTTCTTGTCAGGACAAACGCTATCAGCATATTGCAATGCTTCAAACATTTCATATCAAGCTTATATAGAACATAGCTATAGCTCACGACCATACTCAGCTTCCCCGTGGAAGGGAGGGCCTTATCCGCAAGCCACCATTTATCAAACTGGAGTACCAGGAATTGGTGTAATGATGGCTGCTAATAACAGTCCATTCCCAAGTGATAAGAAGTTTAAAACTCCCACCCAAGAAAATATAAATCGTGATTACCGCTATAATAATTCTCATATAACTTTGCTGTTAATTAAAACAGGAAATGTACGGCCTGGTACAATTAGAGGGATGAACTTACCTACCGGTATTATAAGGTTCAAAGCACCCGGTACAAATTTTTTATGGGCAAGAGTTAAAATACAAGGCACCATCAATATAGTATCACAAACTTGCAATGTTTCGAATGTAAATGTTCCCATGGGACAACATAAAATAGGGGATAAGTTAACCACAACCGGAGCAACAACAGACTGGGTCGATGCATCTATCAGGCTAACTAATTGTCCGAGGTTTTACGGCACCCTCAATGATGGCAATAATACCTACTATAATTACACTACTGGTGCATCCAATACTGGAACTTACACTAAAAACATCTTGGGCGTATCCATATCCCCGAATACAAGCATAATCGATAATAGTCAAGGAATTATGAGCATAAAGTCAACAACGAATAGTGCTAAAGGGGTTGCCATTCAGCTTGCCGAGTTCTCCAATGGGTTTAACCAATATATAAAATTTGGAAATCTTTTAAATTATACTTTATTAAATAACAATAGAACAACTTTTACCATTCCACTGAAGGCAAGATATATCCAAACTGAATCCAAAGTCACTCCAGGTAGAGCTGATGCCACGGCCACCTTCACCTTGACTTACAAGTAATATCACTAAAAGCATAATTGTGAGAATGGCAGTCATCGGACTGCCATTTCTATCAATTTTCAATCAAGGAGCATACTGAAATAACCTTAAGAAAAGTAAGATTAACAAATCAATCTAATGTCATAATCAAAGAGGCTCGCCAACGACGATAATGATATGGCAAAATAGGTTGAGGTAAAACCCAACGAGACTCACTGTCACTCTTGTAAAGTGGAATATCTTGGCTTCTTAAGAAGCTCTCCAAGCGAAAAGGGTGTAAACGACAAAAAATAATGTCACAACCTGCCAACTGCTCAACGTATAACTCGTCTTTTGAAATATGGAGTCCAGTATCCATCAGCCAGTAGAGTGTCTGATGATAAATTTCATATTTATGTTGTTTCAGAAAAGCTATCCCCCAACCTGGTTCAGCTGTTAATGCCAACTCTCGGTAAGTTCTGAAATCCATTGACAGCCTCCCAAAGATAGTTTAGGCAGACTATAAAGACTTGTTTAAAGAATATCGTTAAGAAAAATCCCTATTAATGTACGAAAATTCTGACATTGGAATTATGTCAAATGGCTATTACAGTTCTCTTTTCCAGGCAACTCTCTTTAATGGCATTGTTGGCTAAAACAAATTAAATATATTTCATAGTAAGCTAATGGCGGGTTTTCTAAACTACTACAAATTCGGTCTCCAGGTATCGCAGAAAAATCATCGTCCAGCTTGAAGGCTTAGAGCACTATACCAAAGGCTTATATTCAACGATTCTCTATCCACTAATAATAGCTTGCTTAAAATAAAACATTTAGAAACGGACCTGAGGAGGGAAAAGTATTATAGGGTGTACCAAATCTAAATAGGTCAGGTTTATCTATTCAGATTTGGTTGACCGTTATTTTTTCCAGAAAAATCTACATCCGCAATTTAGCGGCTATCACGCTTTTGCTGCAGCGCTTCGGCACCCGTTGCCACCATTCGCAGTTGAGTCACCAGTCGGTCGGCCAGGATCTTACGATCAGCACGTTTCATATCCAGGGCGGCGGCGCCGGCATTGAACACCAGAGTCACCAATGCCTCAGCCTGTGCCCTGGCCAACTCAGGGCTGCGGCCGGCGGTGTCCTCGGTGTAGTGCGCCAGTTCCGAGATAAAGTGTTCAATCTCCCGCGCCACGGCGGCACGAAAGGCTGCCGAGGTGCCTGAGCGTTCATGCAGCAGGATCCTGAATACGTTGGGGTTGGATTCCAGTACTTCCATAAAGGTGTCGACCGAGATGCGGATAACACTGCCACCGGCCTCGGCGCGCTGACGTCCCTTACGCATCATCTGTCTCAGCGTCAAGCCACCTTCATCGACCATGGTCAGCCCCAGCTCATTCATATCCTTGAAATGACGGTAGAAAGAGGTTGGCGCTATATTGGCTTCCCTGGCCACTTCCCTAAGACTCAGGCTGGAAAAGCTGCGCTCGGCACTCAGTTGATTGAATGCTGCATCCACCAAGGCGCGGCGGGTTTTCTCTTTCTGCTGTGCTCTGATACCCATCTTTATTCCATTCACTGGATCTGTTGCGCAAATAATACAGGCTTTACTCAATAATCACATCCTCGGCTGGTGTCACTGTGATTGTGCTCCAATAGCAACTTAGCGTACACTTGTTAGCTTAAAGCGTTTTGGAAGTCATCATAATGAAAAAACCTCCCCTCATCTGGACCAACCTGATCCTCTTCCTGCTGACGTTTGCCGGTGCCTGTATTCTGGTGCCTTGGCGAGGCATCAGCCATGGCTTTGAGCTCAGCGAGTGGCTCACCTTCGTACTGTTGGCCTTCGCCAGTGGCTTGTCTATCACCGCCGGTTACCATAGGCTGTGGTCACATAAGGCTTATAAGGCTCACCCGGCCGTGCGTTTCCTGTTTGCCCTGGGCGGTGCGCTGGCGTTGCAGAACAGTGCCTTGCATTGGGCTTCGGATCACCGTATCCATCACAAGCATGTGGATGACAATGACAAGGATCCCTACTCAGCGAACATGGGTTTCTGGTATAGCCATATTGGTTGGATGCTCAGGGAATATCAGGCACAACGTTATCACGACTATAACAACGTCAGAGACCTGCAAAACGATGCCATAGTCATGTGGCAGCATAAGCATTATCTGCTGCTGGCGCTATTGATGAATGTGGGCCTCCCCGCTCTGCTTGGCTGGTTGAACGGCGATATCCTGTCGATGTTGCTGCTGGCTGGTCTGCTCCGCCTGGTGGTAGTGCATCACTGCACCTTCTTCATTAACTCGCTGGCGCATATCTGGGGCAAACAACCCTATACAGATCGCAACAGTGCCAGAGATAACGGTGTGCTGGCGCTGTTCACTTATGGTGAAGGTTACCATAACTTCCACCATATCTTTGAAAACGATTACCGCAATGGTATCCACTGGTGGCATTACGACCCCACCAAGTGGTTGATCCGTTTCCTGTCCTGGTTTGGCCTAACAAAAGACCTGCGCAAGAGCCCTCAGGAGCGCATCGAAGCCGCCAAACTGCAGATGCAATTCAAGCGCGCCCAGCATAAGGTGGCCCATCTGCCCAATTGCGAGGAGATCCTGGAAAAGCTGCAGGCAGAGTACGAGGAATTGAAGAGCCACTTGCTGGCCTACTTTGAAGCCAAGAAGGCGCTGCTTGAGGCCCGCAAGCAGCAGTTGGCGGATAAGCATCTGCTGTCTCAGGTAACGGAAATGCGTTTACGTTTTCACGCCCAACGAAAACAATGGCGCCAACTACGAGCCAGCATAGCTTAAGACCTTATCGTAGCCTTGCGAGGTTTGGCGATCGGCTTAACAGAATTTACCTGAGTTGTGAAACGGTCGGCTTGTACTGCGACCGTTTCTGTTTATGATCAGGGGTTATTTCAATCACTCAGGGACCCGGCTATGTCAGATCAGTCAGTAAAACTCACGGAATACAGCCACGGCGCAGGTTGCGGTTGCAAGATTTCTCCCAAAGTCCTCAGTACCATTTTGGCGTCTCAACTGCCGGACTTTAAAGATCCCCGCCTGTTGGTCGGCAACCAGAGCCGGGATGATGCGGCCGTGTATCAGTTGGATGATCACACCGGCATTATCAGCACCACAGACTTCTTTATGCCGATAGTCGATGACCCTTTCACTTTCGGCCGTATCGCGGCAACCAACGCCATCAGCGATATCTACGCCATGGGCGGCAAGCCTATTATGGCGATTGCCATTCTTGGCTGGCCGGTGAACAAGCTGTCACCCGAGATAGCCCAGCAGGTAGTGGATGGTGGACGCCAAGCCTGCATGGATGCCGAGATCATGCTGGCCGGAGGCCATAGCATAGACGCGCCTGAGCCTATCTTCGGCCTGGCGGTAACCGGCACAGTGGCGCTGGAGCACCTCAAGCAGAACGATACCGCCAAGGCGGGTGACAAGCTCTATCTCACCAAACCTTTGGGAATTGGCATACTGACCACGGCGCAGAAACAGAAGAAGCTGGCGCCGCAGGATGTCAATATCGCCCCTGAAGCCATGTGCCAACTCAATAAGATAGGTGCCGAAGTCGCCAAGATAAGCGCGGTTCACGCCATGACAGATGTGACGGGCTTTGGTCTGGCAGGCCATCTGCTGGAAATGTGTCAGGGTTCCAACCTCAAGGCCAGCATAGATACCGCCAAACTGCCGTTGCTGGAAAAAGCCTCCGAGTATCTGGCTATGGGCTGTATCCCGGGCGGCACCCACAGAAACTTTGATAGCTACGGAGAGCACCTCCCCGAGGTTTCCGAGCAACAAAAAGCCTTATTGTGCGATCCGCAAACCAGCGGTGGCTTACTTATCGCCGTCAGCGCCGAGGGTGAGGCAGAACTGCAACAACTGCTGACCAGCCAAGGGTTGGAGCTGCACTGCATAGGTGCGCTCGACCATCGCGACGACAGTCAGCAGTGGGTGGAGCTGATATGAGTCGACAGATAATCGCGCCTGCAGAGTACCGGGAGATCTTCCTATCCGATCGTCCCCTGGTCGATCTGCGGGCGCCGGTTGAGTTTGCCAAGGGTGCCTTTCCTGCCAGCACCAACCTGCCATTGATGAATGACAGCGAAAGGCAGAAGGTGGGCACCTGTTATAAAGAACATGGGCAAGCTGCCGCCATAGAGCTCGGCCATTCACTGGTCAAAGGCAAGATCAAGGCCGCGCGTATTCAAGCCTGGCTGGATTTCTTCAGCGCCCACCCAGATGCCAACCTCTACTGTTTTCGGGGTGGCCTGAGATCTCAGCTGACCCAGCAATGGATCCGCGAGGCCGGTCTTGAAGTGCCCTATATTCAGGGCGGCTACAAGGCAATGCGCCAATACCTTATCGATACCATAGATAACACCCCGCAGCAGCAACAGCTGTTGATCCTCAGCGGTATTACCGGCTCAGGCAAGACAGAGTTTATTCTCAGTCGCAGCGAGTCAGTGGATCTGGAAGGCACTGCCAATCACAGAGGGTCGAGCTTTGGCAAGAATGTTACTCCGCAGCCCAGTCAGATCAATTTTGAAAACAGTTTGGCTCGGGAGCTGTTGAGGCATCAAGAAAGGCAAGAGTCCTGTCTGCTGCTGGAAGATGAAAGCTTCCTGATTGGCCGCCGCGCCATACCCAAAGTCTTTTTCAGTGCCATGCAACAGGCCCAGGTTTTGGTGTTGGAAGAGCCACTGGAGGCCAGACTCCCTCGTCTTCTGGATGAATATGTGCACAAGATGCAGCGAGGTTTTGAACAGCATTATGGCGCAGAAGAAGGCATGGTGGCGTTCGGCGCCTATCTGCGTCAGAGTGTCGAGGGCATACGTAAGCGTATGGGGCACCAACAAACTGATCAACTGTTGCAGTTAGTCGACTCAAGCTTGCAGACCCAGCTGCAACGCAACACTACAGAGCAACATCTGGAGTGGATCTCGCTACTGCTGGAGAAGTATTACGACCCCATGTATCAGTACCAGCTGGAGAAAAAGGCCGAGCGGATCATCTTCCGCGGTGACCGTCAGGCCATTCACCAGTGGCTGGATGAGAGGCGGTCAAACCGCTCCAAATGAATTCAAAAGCAAGAGAGATTCAATCTGAAGAGCCCGGCAACTGCCGGGCTCTTTCGTTGACATTACCTCAGCTGTCGGGTTTGGCCAGCAGATCGGCTACCCGCTGTTGCAGCGAGTGGCGGCTCTCCTCCGCGCCGGGTACCTGAGCTGCAATATTGACCTTAAGCCTTGACCAGAAACGTCTTGGACGGGTCGTCAGGGCATGGCCATCTTTGTGGCTGAAGAAAGATCCCCACAAACCTTTGAGCGCCATTGGCACCACAGGCACAGGATCCTTTGCCAGTATCTGTTCGATACCGGGCCGAAACTCATGTAACTCACCATCAGGAGACAACCTGCCCTCAGGGAAAATACACACCAACTCCTCATTGGTCAGCGCCTGGTGAATACGCTCGAAGGCTCGGGTGTAGGTATCAGCGCACTTTTTCGGTGAGCAGATAGGGATCACCCCGGCGTGGCGGAACAGATACTTGAGCAAGGGCATTTCACTTATGCTCTTGTCCATCACAAAACGCACCGGACGAGTGGATGCTCCCAGCAACACCAAGGCATCGACGTAACTGACATGGTTACACACCAGCACGGCGGCCCCCTGCTTGGGAATGTTTTCCCGGCCTTCAACCTTGAGACGGTACAAGAGATGGCTCAGCAGGTAGCTGATAAACCTCAGCGTAAATTCAGGCACCCTGCTATACACATACAAAGCTACCACAGCGTTGAATACCGCCAGCAGAGTAAATAGCTGAGGGATCGACAGACCCACCAGCTCCAGCAAGATGATTGACAATATCGCCGAGCACACCATAAACAAGGCATTGATGATATTGTTGGCGGCTATGGCCTGGGCACATTCACCGGGGGCCGAACGCGACTGAATAAAGGCGTACAGAGGCACAATAAACAGGCCGCCACTGACGCCCACCATAAACAGTGCCAACATCAACCTGAAGTGTTCACTGCGGCCGACAAACTCGGCTATGTCGTAGAGATATCCCGCCGGCAGTTGGCTGTAGTCAGGAATGGCCCACAGCAGATCCAGGCCAAAGAAGGTTAACCCTGCTACCCCGAAAGGCAACAATCCCAGCTCTACATGGCCAAAGGAGAAACGCTCACAAACAAAGGAGCCGACCGCAATACCTATGGAAAACAGCGCCAACAGCAGCGACACCACAGTGGCGTCCGAGTGCAGCGAGCCTCTGGCAAAATTGGGGAACTGGGTCAGGTAGGTGGCACCCAAAAACCAGAACCAGCTGATTGCCAGAATCGCCATCCAGATTGACGGCGTTTGCCGTACCCGCTTGATACTGACCAGAGTGCCGGACAAGGGCGCAAAGCGTACCTTGTCTATCGGCAACGGCGCCGGCAGTGATGGAATCGCCCGGCTGGAGAGGAAACCGGCCAAGGCCAGCACAGATACAGTTATCGCCGCCCACATCAGGCCGTTGTCACTGGTTACCAGCAGCCCGGCACTTAGAGTGCCTATCAAAATAGACAGGAAGGTGCCCATCTCTACCCAGGCGTTGCCGGTTACCAACTCGTCCTCTCTAAGCGCCTGCGGCAGCAGCGAGTATTTTACCGGACCAAAGTAGGCCGATTGGGTGCCGGTAAGAAACAGCAGCAGCAACATCAACAGATAACTTTGCGCCATAATCGCCGCGGCGGCGCAGGACATGATGATAAGCTCCAGCAGCTTTAACCTACGGATCATCAGCGCCTTATCCATATTGTCGGCTACCATGCCCGCATGGGCGGAAAACAGAAAGAAAGGCAGGATGAAGATCCCCGCCGCCAGATTGACAAACAAATCCACACTCATCGGCAGGTTATCGACCTGGCTGTAGGTCACCAGCAGCAGCAACACATTCTTGTAGATGTTGTCGTTGAGCGCCCCCAAACATTGAGTGGCGAAATAGGGTAAAAATCGTTTGCTCAGGAACATACACCCTCCTCCTGTTGCATTGCCGTCCACCACAAGTGCACCTGAAATGTCAGTAACTGCAACCAAGAAGCCTGACTGAAAAGCTTATCGTCCAGCGCCAGGCCGGTTAGCCCATGGATACTGCTCCAGAAGCTACGACTGGCGAGCGCCAGCTTGGATGAGGGCAAGTTTGGCAACAAGTCACCGAGTTGCTGTTCGAGCAAGCCTATCAGCTCGGCAATCAGCTGTTGTTGCGATTTGGGCAGAGGTTCTTCCGGCCCCAGATGTAAGGCAAACACCAAACGAAATGCCTGGGGTTGGCTATGGGCAAACTCGGCATAAGCCTTGGCCAGTGCCAACAGCTTCAGCTCGCCGGTTGCGAATGTTTGTTCACACACCAGCTGTACTTGCTCAAGCAGACGCTCCAAGACCCTGGCGGATACGCTCAGGAGCAGATAGTTGTAGCTACCAAACAGGTTGATTAGGGTACTGGGGGCATAGCCCACTTGGGAGGCGATCCGTCTAAGACTCAGGCGGGTATATTCCTCCTGCGTCAACAACTGCTCGACGGCATCCAGTGCCATGAGCCGGATCTCTTGATGACTGTGTTCCTTGCGTCTTGCCATAGTGTCCATTCCTGAAAAGAGATGGCAGCAGACTAACAGCCTTCAAAATAAAAAACAATGTTCACAATGTGACATTTTTTAACCAAGATTACGGAAGGCAATTGATATCTTCTAAGGTAATCACTACCTACAAAGTACACCAAATAATATGGCTTCAGCGTACTCTCTCTAATAGGGGCAAAACTAAAATAGGCCAGAAGCACTGCTTCTGGCCTATTTTACCTGCGATATGCATCCACTTGTTTAACGCATAGTAACAAACTCTTCTGCGCCCGTTGGATGGATAGCGACTACGGCATCAAAGTCAGCCTTGGTGGCGCCCATCTTGATGGCAACGCCAAAGCCCTGAAGGATTTCATCCATGCCAAAGCCGATACCATGGATCCCGACGACTTTTTCATCGGCGCCGGCACAAACCAGCTTCATCTTACAAGCCTGACGGTGCGCAGTAACCGCTGTGTACATGGAGGTAAAGGAGGAAGTGTAGACCTTCACCTGATCCTCACCGAAGCGCTCTTTGGCCTCAGGCTCTGTCAGCCCCATGGTGCCAATTGGCGGGTGGCTGAAGACCACAGTCGGGATGCAGTCATAGTCCATCTTGGCATCCGGCTGGGCGCCAAAGAGACGCTCTGACAGCAAGCGACCCGCCTTGACGGCAACCGGTGTCAGCTCTACTCCGCCCGCCATGATGTCACCGACACAGTAAACCCCTTTAGCGCTGGTGTTTTGCTGGGCATCAGTTATCACATATCCCTTGGGATCCAACTGCACATCGGTATTTTCAAGGCCGATATTGCCTGTGGCCGGTGCCCGACCAATGGCCCAGATCAGGCAGTCCACTGTGTACTCTTCAGCGTTTTCCAGCACCAGAGTCAGGCTGCCATCGGCATTTTTACGCACTTCCTTGGGAATACTCTGGGTATGCAGCGAAGGCCCTTCGCTGGCCATGGACTCCATCAGTGTTTCATAGAGCATGGGGTCGAAGTTACGCAGCGGCGCATGTTTGCGTACAAACAGATGGGTTTCACTGCCAAGGGCATGCAATACACCGGCAATTTCCACCGCGATATAACCGGCACCCACTACGGCTACCCGCTTGGGCTGTTCACGCAGGGCAAAGAAACCGTCCGAGTCTATGCCATATTCTGCCCCGGGAATGGCGGGAATGCTGGGCGCGCCACCGGTAGCTATCAGAATATGCTCGGCACTATAGTGTTCGCCGTCGACCTCAATGGTGTGGTTATCAACAAAGCGGCCATAGCCGTTAACCACAGTGACTTTGTTGTTGGCCAGACCGCGTTCATAGGAACCATGGATCCGTTCGATATAGGCTTCACGACTGGCCACCAGAGTGTTCCAATCAAACTGGTTGACGCTGACATCAAAACCATAATCTTTGGCATAGAGATGCATGGCTTCGGCCACTTGGGCGCCATACCACATGACCTTTTTGGGCACACAGCCGACGTTGACGCAGGTACCACCCAGGTGTTTGGCTTCAATCAGCAAGACCTTGGCGCCACGCATAGCGGCTCTATTGGCTGACGCAATACCACCGCTGCCCGCACCCAGGCAGATATAGTCAAAATGTTGTGCCATGTTTATCTCCGTAGATTGATACTGACTAACTCGCCCAACAGGGCGACCTCCCGTCTGACGGGATACTTGTGAGCCATTGTAGGGGGATTCAGATCAAGTGACCAGACCAGAGTCTGCCGGTAAAAATTTCAATGATACAAGCGGCAGCGGGAATAATCCTGAGTCTCAGGCCCTGAACCCGAGCACTTGAGGCAACGAAACTGCTGTTGATGCTCACCGAGTTCAGCCTGCAAATATCTGGCAGTGTGGGAATCTTTCTGCCTGAGGCGCCGCTCCAGCTCTGTCATTCGCTTATCCAACCAGCGACAACTGGGATCATCGGCGATTTGGCGGCGAGGCTTGGATGCCTGCTTTTTTCGGGATTTGGTTGGTTTACTGTCGCGCGAGGCCTTGGGCAGGGGCGCAGACTCATATTCAAGTGCGGCTTCAAACTGCTGTGGAATGGCAATAGGATTGCCCTCGCTGTCGAGCACCCACCCCAGAGGGAGCGAACCTGACTCTTTGCCCGGGTCGCTGAGTTGCTTATCTATTGAGGGCTCTGAACCCGACACTGGATTCAGGTCTGGATTCAAGTCTGAGCTTGATTCGGCCTGGGATTCAACCAATGGGGCGACTCCCAACCAAAGGAGCAGGCAGCAAAGCCCGCCGATTCTGTAGGTTAACATTCCCTGTCCCTCCGCATCGATCCGTCGATGCTGTTTGTCTTCACATCAGAGTCTAGAAGCTGCGGTGAATGTTAGCCAATTTAAAACTGCCACTGCAGATGCAAGCCGGCATAAGACTGAGCCAGATCGCCATGCCAACCCTCTGCTTGCGCCTGCTGCTTGATATCGTCCTGCGCTATGCTGTGGCTCAAATGCAAGGAAGCCACCAAAGAAGGGGTTAATGAGTAGCATGCCTCTACACCAAGCTGCAGATGATTGGGGCCATCATGGGTCTGGCTGGCATAGCCAAAGTCGAATCCCTGGGTCACATAAGGGGTCAGAGTCAGTTGCTCGTTCACTTGCCAGTGGCTGTGCAGGCTCAACTCAACAAAATAACCCGATGCTTCAGTAGCATAGGTATAGTTAATCGATGGCGTCAGCCAACTCAGCCCCTGATAGGCGAGATAGGCGTACACCTCATTGTCATGGGCGCGCTCATCACCGTAAAACTCCAACCGCTGCATGCCGACTCCGGCTTCCACTGATTCGAGTGGGTTGAAACAGTATTCCACCCCGGCATTGAGCTCGGCGTAGTTAACACTGTCAGCTCGGCCAAACAACACGAAGGCCCCCAGGCCATCACGGCTATGCTGAATGCCACTCCAGGCAATCCCTCCCGCAGACAAGTTGTCCCGCCCCTCAGAAACATAGTGACTGTCCCACCCCAGCATGAGTATGGTTTCGGCAGCCTCATCGGCCAATAATGTATTGCAGCACAGGAGTGTCAACAACAAGAACGGATAGCGCATAAAACGTACCAAACTTACAAAGTAAAGCTATTTTATTTCACCAGCCATACATGTAAATGATAATGAATCGTGTTTTGGATCCAGTTATCATTTATCGCTTTTTTGTGCATTGTTCAACAGACTCTTTCCGACGACCCGATAAGCGCATATTTCATGGATGTGTTTCTCACCTATGACAGCAATCGCTTTGATCACCTTGATAATTCAAAGCAGAACCCTTATCTATTAGCCACGCCCCTGAATATTCGCCGCCATGGCGGCAAGACCAGGCATCCAATGCAGGCCCTATGGCCCACGCCCAAAGAGAGGACAGACAATGACCAATCCGCTGCTGACAGCACAGGAGCTGCCACCCTTTTCCAGTATCAAGGCCGAGCATATTCAACCGGCGGTCGAACAGGCCATAGCCAAATGCCGCGATAAAATAGAGGCCGTGCTGGCCGCCGGAGGCCCTTACACTTGGGAGAAGCTGGTGGCACCTCTGGAGCAGGTAGACGATGAGTTGAGCCAGATCTGGTCGCCGATTTCCCATATGAATTCTGTACTCAGCAATGAAGAGTGGCGCGCCGCGCACGATGCCTGTCTGCCATTGTTGTCTGAGTACAGCACCTTTGTCGGCCAACATCAGGGCCTGTATCAGGCCTATAAAGAGCTCAAGGCATCGGCGGAATTTGCCCAGCTCAGTCAGGCGCAACAGACTGTGATAGAACATAGCCTGAGAGACTTCGAACTGTCGGGAATAGGCCTCAATGATGAACAAAAAGCCCGCTATGGAGAGATTGTAAAGCGCCTGTCCGAACTCAGCAGCACCTATTCCAACCAACTGCTGGATGCCACACATGCCTGGAGCAAGCTGGTTACCGATGAAGCCGAATTGGCCGGTCTGCCAGAGTCTGCCATTGCCGCCGCCAAGGCGATGGCAGAGGCCAAAGAGCAGCAAGGTTGGCTATTCACCCTGGATTTTCCATCCTATCTGCCGGTCATGACCTACAGCGACAACCGCAGTCTGCGTGAAGAGTGCTACCGCGCCTTTGTTACCCGCGCTTCGGATCAAGGCCCCAATGCCGGTGAGTTCGACAATGGTCCGCTGATGGACGAGATCCTGGGCCTGCGCCATGAGTTGGCACAGTTACTGGGCTTTGATACCTATGCCGATAAGTCCCTGGCCACCAAGATGGCGCAATCGCCCGAGCAGGTTATCGCCTTCCTCAATGAGCTGGCGCTGCGCTCCAAGTCTCAAGCCAAGGCCGAGTTGGCCGAACTCAAGGAGTTTGCCAAGGAGCATTATGGTGTAACCGAGTTGGCGGCCTGGGATCTGGGTTACTACGGCGAAAAGCTCAAGCAGCACAAGTATGAGATATCTCAGGAAGAGCTACGCCCCTTCTTCCCCGAAGACAAGGTGCTCAGCGGCCTGTTCTACACCATCAAGCGCTTGTTCGGCATGGATGTCAAAGAGCAGCAGGATTTCGACAAGTGGCATAAAGATGTGCGCTTTTTCCACATCCTGGATGCCGAGGGCGAACACAGAGGCAGCTTCTATCTGGACCTCTATGCCCGTGAAGGCAAGCGTGGCGGCGCCTGGATGAATGATTGCCGAACCCGGCGGATGACGGCCACCGGCCTGCAAAAGCCGGTAGCCTACCTCACCTGTAACTTCAATCGTCCTGTGGGTGACAAGCCGGCGCTGTTTACCCATGACGAAGTCACTACCCTGTTCCACGAATTTGGTCATGGTATTCACCATATGCTGACCCGCATCGATGTCGGCGGGGTTTCCGGCATCAACGGCGTACCTTGGGATGCCGTGGAGCTGCCAAGCCAGTTTATGGAGAACTGGTGCTGGGCCGAAGAGGCGCTGGCGGAGATCTCCGGCCATTATCAGACCGGGGAGCCGCTGCCCAAGGCGATGCTGGACAAGATGCTGGCCGCCAAGAACTTCCAGTCCGGCATGATGATGCTGCGGCAACTGGAGTTCTCTCTGTTCGACTTCCGCCTGCATCAGGAGTTTGATCCGGCCAAGGGCGCCCATATTCAGCAGATGTTGGATGAGGTTCGACGCCAGGTGGCAGTGGTCACACCGCCTGAGTTCAACCGCTTCCAGAACGGTTTCGCCCATATCTTTGCCGGTGGTTATGCCGCTGGCTACTACAGCTACAAGTGGGCCGAGGTGTTGTCTGCCGATGCCTTCTCCCGTTTCGAGGAGGAAGGTATTTTCAACGAGAGTACCGGACGCGACTTCCTGCACAACATACTTGAGATGGGCGGCAGTGAAGAGCCTATGGTGCTATTTACTCGCTTCCGTGGCCGCGAGCCCAGCATAGACGCACTGCTGCGTCACTCAGGGATCCAAGCCTGAGGCAGAAGCAATTGATTAGGCGCCTGCGGGCGCCTTTTTTGTGAGCCAGTTCTCGCTTGCCGTCTGGTATGACCTTTGATAGCCTTTAATGCCTCTCAACTCTTGGACCCTTTGATGAACCTCTACTTTCGCCTGTTTTGGCTGCTGCTCTGGCGAGTGCGCCGGGCAAACGATATCGGTTTTCTCGGCACCAGCCGCATCCGTTATCGGGCTTTACCGAGTGACTGTGACATCAACCTACACCTGACCAACTCCCGCTACCCGGCATTTATGGATCTGGCCCGCACTTATATGATGGCCGAAATGGGCTTGCTGAAGCGCTTTCTAAAACTGAAATGGATGCCGATAGTCAATGCCGCCGAGTTCACCTATGTAAGGGATATCAGGCCATTACAGCAGTTTGAAATTGCCTCTCGCGTGGTTGGCTGGGATGAAAAGTATTTCTACATAGAGCAGCGTTTCCTGTCGGACAGAGGCCTGCATGCCATAGTGCATGTCAGAGGTTTGTTCGTCTGCAAACGCAAGCCGGTACCCACGGAAAACCTGTTGACAGAAGCCGGGTTCGATGAGACCACGCCCGAGTTACCGGCAGAGATCATCAAGTGGAAGTCGTTCCTGGATCTCAAAAAGGCCCGTAACAGCTGAATTCTTGTTCAGGGGATGGGCCTGAGCCCACTGCTGGCCTCCTCCTGAGCCAGAGTCACTTCATCCTGCACCAACATCCAGGAACCCCGCAATTGCGCCTGCAGCCAGTAGCGCCCCAAATGCTGGTAGTCCAGTAAGTTAAAACTGCGCTGCAGGTAACCAAGACAAGGGATTAAGGCACAATCGGCCAAAGTGAACCCATCTCCGCAAAGCCAATGATGCTCAACCAGGCGTAAGTCCAAGGCCCGCAGGCAAAGTCTGAGACGGTTTTCAATTTGACGCTGCACCAGGGGAAGTTGCTGCTCTTCCGGTAAGCTATATTGCTGCTCCAGCTGATAGAGACTGCTGTTGAGGTCGTTATCGGCAATTCTGTCATAGAGACGCACTTGCAGATTGAGCTCGGGCTCCTTGGGCAACAGCCGGGTGCCGGCGTCCATTTTATTGTCCAGATACTCTATGATAATGCTGGATTCAGGCAACAGGCTACCGTCCTGACACACCAAGAGTGGCAGCTTACCGGATGGATAGAAATGCAGATAGTGTTGGCGCTCCAATGGATCCTGCAGATCCGTTACCCGGGGAAAGAAGTTTGCCTGCTTTTCATAAAGTGCCAGCAGCACCTTTTGCGAATAACGCGACAATGGATGGTAGTAAAGCTCCATAGACAGGGATCCCCATGGTTACCAACTTTAACTTTAGTTGCTGGCTACCGCTTAGGGAAGGCGTGACCCGTTACCATGAGTGCCGCGAGGCATTATCCACCCTCTGTTTGCCCCCACTTCCGCTTGAAAGGTCCAACGTGGAGAGATGTGATGGGCACCTTTTCAGGTGGTAAACTTATTATCTGAATTCGGGCATCAAACGTCTGTTGGGGCTGAACATTCACTGAAAAAAGTCCTGCTTGATCAGTCTTGGAACCAAGCCTCAAGTATTGCTGTTAATCCGCTGCCATCTTTATCCCGATTGGTATTACACTGGTGCGGCAGCAACTGAACCAATCAAAAGGGAAAAGCACATGAGCAAGCCGGAAGATTTTGCCACCATCTATGCCAGAGCCTGCGAGCGCAAAGGCGGCGCCGAGCGACTGGAGAGCCTGTTACCCAGGGTCTGTTCCACTGAAGAATTGCTGGAATACACAGATGCCGAGTTGCTTTCAGCACTCAGCAAACAGGTATTTCAGAGTGGTTTTGTCTGGAAAGTAGTGGAACACAAATGGCCGGCCTATGAAGAGGCCTTCTTTGGCTTTGAACCCATGAAAGTGTTGATGCTCTCCCCCGAGCAGTTGCAGGCCCGAGCTGAGGACAGCCGCCTCATTCGCCACCAGAAAAAGACCCAAGCCATTTATGACAACGCGCTCATGGTGCAGGATATCGCCAGAGAACACGGCAGCCTGGCCCGATATATTGCCCTCTGGCCGGTGGAGGAGATCACCTCACTGTGGCAGGAACTCAAACGCCGTGGTGCACGCTTGGGTGGCAATACCGGCCCCTATTTTTTGCGTGGCATAGGTAAAGACAGCTTCCTGCTGACCGCTGATGTTCAAAACTATCTCAAGAGCCACAAACTGGTGGATGCAGGCTTCAGCTCAAAGAGCGGCCTGGCCCAGGTACAAGCGGTATTCAATCATTGGCAGCAGAGCAGCGGCAGGAGCATGGCCGCCATCAGCCGCATCCTGGCTTGTAGCACAGGGGACAATCGCATCTGAGGCCTGAGATAAATTTGACTTAGATTCAGACAAAAACAGTTGCAATCGAAAATGAGAACTATTATCATCTGTTTTGCGTTCCAAAACTCATCCTTAACTGAGAGTCAGTTAACCGCTAGTCGACTGAGATTTGCTTGAAGTTATGGTGTTCCTGAGTTTGCAAAGCACGACATTGCTCACACACTCTTTTAGGCCGGGTTAATTACCCGGCCCTTTTTTTGTGTCGAAGCTTTATGCTCCTTCTCTCCATCAGCGCTTCCCCATGCCGTTCGGCTATTTCTGAATTCGATATTCCCTCTCTACGAGCCTGCTTGGGAGATCCGGCACTAAGTAAGGGGCGTTAGTCTGGATTTAACACCCAAATAGCTAATGACTCCCGGCCTGAGAAACTAAGTTTAAAGTAATTAAAAATCATTACCTTAAGGGATTTTCTGTTCAGAAATTTAAGGTAGGAAAAATTAGGCTGGAAAATTTTACCGCGAAAAGCCAAAAAACAGTTGCAAACATAAATGAGAACGATTATCGTTAACTTGCGTTCCAAAACTCATCCTTAGCTTTAGGCCCGCAGTACCCGCTGAGAGTTATGGTGTTCCTGAGTTTGCAAAGCACGACATTGCTCACACACTCTTTGTGGCCGGGTTAATTACCCGGCTCTTTTTTTGTTTGTAAACCAATAGCCTACCCGAATAGCAAACCATCATAGGGGCCAGACTGATCCTCTTTGGCCATATGGTAAATACTGACAGTAAACTGCGTCCCCTTACCCAAAGTCGAGCTGACTTCTATGGTACCGCCAATGCGTTTGATAATACCGTAGCTCAGCGACAAGCCAAGCCCGGTACCATCCTTACGAGTGGTATAGAAGGGATCGAATATCCGGCTCAACTGCTCCTGTGGGATCCCTGACCCCTCATCTTCAATCTCTATCTTGATCCCCACAGGCTCATCCTGCTCCACCCAGTCATAGGTGCGGATCCAGATCCGTCCCTTACCATCCATAGCGTGAGCAGCGTTGACCACCAGATTGATCAACACCTGCAGCAGTTGCGGACGATTCACCTGCACCGGATAACTGGCATTCAGCTCAGGCAACAACACCACTTCCTGTTTACCCAATGAGTGACGTACCAACAGCTGCATCTCTTCGATAATAGGCGTGATTTGATGCATCTCCAGCGGCGCATTGAATTCACCGGGACGGCTGTACTGCAGCAAGCTGCGAATAATTGTACTGATACGGCCTACCTGCTGGATGATGAGGTCTATCTCCTCCTCAACGACCTCAGCATTGTCGCCAAGCTCCACCCGCAGCAGTTCCATATTACCGAGGATTACGGCGGTAGGGTTGTTGATCTCGTGGGCAATCCCTGCGGTCAGTTCCCCGAGGGCAGTCAACTTTTCATTGGTTACCAACTGCTGACGGGTTTCGTTCAATAATTGCACGTTGCGCTGCAGCTCTTCGGTTTTTTCCTGCAGGCTACGGGTACGTTCCTCGACCTTCATCTCCAGTTGCTCGGCCGCCGCTTGAATTTGCGCATTGCGGCGCTGCAATAAATCGAGCATACGGTCGAACTGCTCGGCCAGGTTGGCCAGCTCATTGTCTCTGTCCAGTCCCAGCTCGCCGATACGCAGATTACGCCCGGACTGCACCGCCTTAACCACTTGGTGAATACGCTCTATCGGCTGCAACAAACTGTAAGCGCCGCGATAAACCAAGAGTCCGGAAACCAGCAACACCAACATCAAAATGGTGCCCAATTCTATGATATTAAGCAGATAATTGTGGATAAAAGGCGACTCGGAAAAACCAGAATAGATCATGCCTATCCGCTGGCCACGAATATCGGTCAGCGGCGCATAGGCCGAGATAAACCAGTCGTTGTACACAAAGGCTCTATCGACCCAGAGTTGGCCTTTAACCAACACCTGCTGACGCACCTCTTCAGACACCAGAGTGCCCAATGCCCGGCCGCGATTCTCATCCTCTTTGGGGAAGAAATGCAGAGGCACATTGGTGCTGATGCGAATATTGTCGAGGAAGATAGTCACAGTGCCTATGGAACGTTCCGGCAATGTGCCCTTGTCATAGACCAGATCGCGAATATGATCGACGATACGAGTGTTGCGATTAAACAGGATCCCGCCATCCAGATACCAGCCGACCTTGCCGTTTTCATCGGCTACCGGCAGCAGGCTGCGGCTAAGCATGCCCCGTTCTTCCACTTCTCTGTCGGGATTTTGTGCCCTCAGAGTCATTTTCACCGGGATCTTGGCACGTTCGGCCAACTCGGGATCGATTCGCGCCAGCCGCGAGCTGGACAGCACCATCAGCCCGGAATAGGCGCTTTGTCCCTGAACCAAGGGCAGCATCTGCCGCAAATCGGGATCGGCCGCAGCATCAGCGATTCTAACCAAACGCAGAAAATCGAGATCCAACGCCTTACGTTGCTGATCCAGAAAAACACTGAGCTCTTTCTGCTTCAGTTGCTCCCCTTCGAGTATCGAGCGAAAATGGGTCTGGAAGTCGAAGGACTGCATCACATGTTCCAGCTGCTTTTCCTGGCGCTCCTGCACAGCAGCCAGTGTATTGTTGGCCACAGTCAGGTCGGCTTTGACCTTCATAAACAGCTGTTTGCCTGTGTAGCTGATGTTCCAGTAAATGGTGATAAACACCAGGCTCACCAGCGTCAGCAAGATGGGCAACAGAGTCAGGATCAGAATGCGATAACGCACCTTTGCCTGCAGCTGCTGCCAGCTCAGGCCAAAGAGCCGTTTAAACAGTGACAAGCTCAGACCTCCGACTCGCAGTCAAACCACTCTTTATATTTACGATCCAGAGTCTTGCGAGACACTCCCAGCACCCGGGCTGCCGCCGACTTATTGCCGCCGTGGGAATCAACCACGGCCGTGACATGGTCTTTTTCCACATCCTTGAGCGCCCAGTCGTGGGGATAGCCAGGCTGGGCATTCAGTTCGGCCTTGGGCTGTTCTTTCCAGTATTCCGCCGGTGGTTTACCGAGCAGAATGCAGCGCTCTATCATGTTGCGCAATTCGCGAATATTCCCAGGCCACTGATGTTGCTGCAGTTTGAGCAGGTCTTCATGGCTCCAGACCACCTCTTTCACCCCGAGCTCTGCGGCCAACTGGCGGGTAAAGTGATGGGTCAATTCCACCACATCATCCGGTCTTTCCCGTAATGGCGGGATAACTATGTCGAGCACATTGAGACGGTAGAAGAGATCGCGGCGAAAATGCCCGGCTTCAACCTCTTCAGCCAGCTTACGGTTGGTTGCCGCTATCACCCGGACATCAATATTAACTTCTTTTTCACTGCCAACCGGACGAATCGCCTTTTGCTCCAACACCCGCAGCAAGGCCGTCTGCATTTTCAGCGGCATTTCCCCGATCTCATCGAGGAAGATGGTGCCTCCGGAGGCAAAGCTGAATAGACCTTCGCGATTGCCCTTGGCACCGGTAAAAGAGCCAGCGGTATGACCAAAGAGTTCACTCTCCAGCAGCTCGGGAGCAATGGCGCCGCAGTTAACCGGCACAAACGGGCCCTGACGACCACTGAGCAGGTGAAGTTGCCTGGCCACCAGCTCCTTACCCGTGCCGGACTCACCTTCGATAAGCACCACCGCATTGGTTGGTGCCACTCGCTCTATCACCCGCTTGACCTCCATCATGGCATCACTGTTGCCTATGATGGTGGAGGAATAGCCACTGGACACTTCCCGGCGCAGCATTAAATTTTCCCGCTTCAGCAAGCGCCGCTCGATGCAGCGGTCGACCGCCTTCATCATCTGCTCTAGATGGAAAGGCTTCATGATGAAGTCGGAAGCGCCGGCCCTGAGTGCCTGAATCGCCACTTCCATATCGGCATAGCCCGTCATAAAGATAATGTCGGAGCGCCGCTCCTGATCATCCAGCGCCTCACGCCACTCAATACCTGAGCGGCCGGGCAGACGTATATCCACAATCAGCAGGTCGAAGTGACAACGACTGCGCAGTTGTTCGGCTTCTTCTATGCTGGCGGCGGTTTCTACCAGGGCAAATTTCTTTGCCAGCGCTTTGTTGAGAAAACTGCGCATACCGGGCTCGTCGTCGACGATCAACACGGACACGGCAGAAGGCATTGGCTTAGACTTTAGTGGCTTTTCTATCTGGCTCATATTGTCGGCTTCAGGACATTTTGACTCAATTGAAATAGATTCTATCATTGATACGGTAAAAATTGGTCACTATGAACCAGCGAAAAAGCCGATTGGGACAATTTGTCTGACACTTATTTACCAAGCTTGGGATCCAGTTCACATATTGGATCCCTCAATATCGGTTTAGAGCAGACATTCATCTTTGGCACCCAAATTGCTTTATTGGGTGCGAGTACAAGGCCGTGGCCCGCTGGCTTATGGGTTCGGCACACTTATAAAATCATGCCAAGGAGCAATAATGTTGAACTTGAAACAACTGCTGGGTCTTGCCATTGCGGCAGGCCTGATGATCTCTGCCCCGGCTTCCGCTCAGGAAACCATCAAGCTGGCCACCACCACCAGTACTGAAAACTCAGGTCTGCTGGGTTACCTGCTGCCAAAATTCGAATCAGAATCAGGTTACAAGGTACAAGTGATTGCCACAGGTACAGGTAAGGCTCTGAAACTGGGCTCTCAAGGTGACGTGGATCTGGTAATGACTCACGCTCCTGGCGCAGAAGCCAAGTTCGTTGCCGACGGTTTCGGTGTTGAACCTCGCGGCATCATGGAAAACGACTTTGTTGTCCTAGGCCCCAAGAACGACCCAGCCAAGGCTCGTGACAGCAAGAATGCCGAAGAAGCCTTCGCCAAAATCGCCAAGTCAGGCGTACCTTTCGTTTCCCGTGGTGATGATTCAGGTACTCACAAGAAAGAACTGCTGATCTGGAAAGCTGCCAACGTGACTCCAGACTTCAAAGGCTACACTTCTGTAGGTCAAGGCATGGGTAAAACCCTGCTGATGGCTAACGAACTGCAAGGTTACACTCTGTCTGACCGTGGTACCTTCGTGGCTTACAAAGCCAAATTGGACTTGGGTATCGACTTCGACGGCGGCGCCACTCTGGCCAACCCTTATCAGGTAATCCTGATCAATCCTGCCAAATACCCTGATCTGAATCACAAAGGTGCACGTGCCTTCAGTGATTGGTTGATTAGCAAAGAAGCACAAAGCATGATCAACAGCTATAAAGTTCAAGGTGAACAACTGTTCAAGGCAACTTACGGCAAATGAGTGAAGGCTGGTTAGCCCTTATACAGCAGGCCCTCGGCCTGCTGTTTTCCAGAGACCCCGAAGTCTGGTCTATTATCTCCGTCTCTTTCTCGGTATCTTTCGCGGCACTGCTGATCACCTTGCTGCCGTCAATGATACTGGGGTTCGCCTTGGCGTTTGTTCAGTTTCCCGGCCGCTGGCTGGTGACTAATCTGGTGCAAACCCTGCAATCCATTCCCACTGTGGTGGTGGGCCTGCTGGCTTACCTACTGCTAACCCGTAACGGCGCCCTGGGCGACCTGCGCTGGCTCTTTACCCAAAAGGGGATGATCCTCGGACAGATGATGATCTGCGCCCCGGTACTGATAGCCATGAGCCATGCCGCCTTCACCAGTGTCGACCGCCGCGCCTGGGAAACCAGCCGCACCCTGGGTGCCAGCTGGAGCTCGGCTATCTGGGTGGTTTGCCGCGAACTAAGAGTACCGCTGTTACTGGCGATTATCGCCGCGTTTTCCCGTATCATTACCGAAGTCGGCTGTTCCATGATGGTTGGTGGCAATATAGCCCATGTTACCCGTAACATACCCACCGCGATTTCGCTGGAAACCAGTAAAGGGGACTTCGCCCAGGCCATAGCCCTTGGCTTGGTACTGCTGGTGCTGGCACTGATACTGAATTTTGCTCTGGGTACTCTGCGCGGCAGGGCCAGTCCCAGAAGTCATTAGGACGCTTGATGATAAAGCTGATAGCCCAAGATCTTGAGATGCGTTTTGGTGAACGCCTGTTATTTCGCGCCCGGCAACTGGAGTTTTGTCAGGGTGAAGTCATCTATCTGCAAGGTGACAATGGCTGCGGTAAAACCACTCTGATGAAACTGCTGGCCGGTTTACTCAAACCCAGCGCCGGTACCATCTATACCCAAGGATTTCCAGCGACGCCCTGGTGGCGAGGTGATACCTTGCTCGGTAAGGCTATTTACCTGCATCAGCACCCATACTTGTTTGAAGGCAGTGTCAGCTACAATCTGCAACTGGCGCAAAAATACAGCGGCTTGAATAAAGCCGAGCAGCGCACTAGGATGCAAAGCGCGATAGAAAATGCCCAACTGGGGAAACTACTCAAAACCAACGCCTCAACGCTGTCCGGCGGTGAACGGCAACGGCTGGCACTGGCCAGAGCCTGGCTGTTGAAACCCAAGTTACTTATGCTGGATGAACCCATATCCAATATGGACAGAGCATCGCAACAAACCGTTTTTGCTATGATTGCCGAATTGAAGCAACAAGGCACAGGGCTGCTGATCAGTAGCCACCAGCATTCAGAACTGACAGCACTTTGTCACCAACATTGGCATATAGAATCACAACAACTGACAACCTCAGCCAATTTGACCCTGGCCACGGAAGAACTGCAGGAGGAGAACTATGTCGCAGCGCATTGATGCGGTGATACTCGCCGGAGGCATGGCCAGGCGTATGGGCGGAGAAGACAAAGGCCTGGTAGATCTGCTGGGGCGCCCCATGATTGCCTACGTTATCGACAGGGTAAAACCTCAGGTGAATCAGATCCTGATCAACGCCAACCGCAATCAAACACGTTATGCTGAGTTCGGTTTTCCTGTCATTGCCGACCTGGAACAGGGCTACCCTGGGCCATTGGCGGGGATGATTAGCGCCCTGGACAAAACAAACGCCGATCTGCTGTTGGTGGTGCCTTGCGACTGCCCTTTGCTGCCCAAAGACCTGGTCGAGCGTATGGCGCAAAAGCTGCAGGCGTCAGAAGCGGATCTCGCCGTGGCATCCGATGGCGAGCGTGAGCAACCAGTGGTTATGCTGCTCAAACCGACGGTGAGGGATTCGATGCAGGCGTTTCTCGATTCTGGCAGGCGCCGTATCGATCTCTGGTACAGTGAACACCCGGTAGTGGTTGAATCATTCGCCGATCAACCCAGCGCCTTTATTAACGTCAACACCAACGAACAAAAACAACAACTCGCGGCGGAAATATCCCAAGCTTAAGAGGTTTTTATGAGCACTGTCTTTACCAATCCCCTGTCCATTCCCGTGTTGGGCTTCTGCGCCTACAGCGGCACAGGCAAGACCACGCTGCTGAAGCAGTTGATCCCTGAGCTGAATCGTCGTGGTTTAAGACTGGCAGTGATCAAGCACGCCCATCACAACTTTGATATTGATGAGCCGGGTAAAGACAGCTATGAGATGCGCAAGGCCGGCGCCAGACAGATGTTGGTGGCCTCCCATGTGCGTTGGGCCTTGATGACTGAAGATCCGCTGGACAGAGATCCGGACCTGCTGCATCTACTCGGCCAGTTGGAACAGGACAAGGCCGACCTGGTGTTGGTGGAAGGCTTCAAGAAACTGGCGCTGCCCAAGATTGAATTACACAGAGCCGCCCATGGCAAACCCTTTATCCATACCGAGGATCCCAATATCCTCGCAATCGCCTGCTGTGATGAAACCAAGCTGCCGGGGGAGATCCGCCGCCTGGATCTCAACAATGTGGCGCAAATTGCTGATTTTGTGCAGCAGTATGTTCGCGAGTATCGCCCCGAATTCAAGTCCTCTTCAGCAAGAGCCCTGCCCTTAAGTGCCTGTGAGCTCGGCAGCGAACAAAATCTGTCGGTACGTCAGGGCATCGACCATATCCTGGAGCAAGTCAAACCCGTCACAGAGACAGAGCTGTTGACGCTCGATGAGGCCGACAACCGTATTCTGGCCCAGGACGCCATATCACCGGTGAACGTACCGCAGCAGACCAACTCGGCAATGGATGGTTACGCCTTCGCGTTTCAAGACAATATGTCACAATCCTTTGAACTGAAAGGAGAAGTGCTAGCCGGTCATCAATATTCTGGCCAGTTGCAGCCGGGTGAAGCGGTACGAATTATGACAGGTGCGCCGGTTCCTCTTGGCGCAGATACCATTCAACCCAGAGAGCTTGCCACCGAAACCGATGGCAAGGTCAGCTTCAGTGGCAAAATCTATCGCGGCCAGCACGTGCGTCTGGCGGGTGAAGATATAGCCCAAGGTGCCGTGGCCCTTGGCAGTGGCACACGTTTAGGCGCTGCCGAACAAGGCCTGCTGGCTTCACTGGGACTGTTTGAGATGCCCCTCAAACGCCGCCCCAGAATTGCCGTATTTTCCACCGGCGATGAAGTCAGCCAACCCGGCACTGAGCTCAGGGCCAACTGCATCTACGACTCCAACCGCTATACCATCAAGGCGATGGCCAAACGCCTTGGCTGTGAAGTGCTGGACTTGGGGATCATCGAAGACTCGGAAGCCGTTCTGAGCCAAACATTGAGCCAGGCGGCGAATCAGGCCGATGTGATTATCAGCTCGGGCGGGGTGTCCGTCGGCAATGCCGATTATATCAAGACAGTGCTGGCCCAGCTGGGGGAAATCAACTTCTGGCGTATCAATATGCGCCCGGGACGCCCATTGGCGTTCGGTAAGATAGACCAAACATTGTTCTTCGGCTTGCCCGGCAATCCTGTGGCCGTGATGGTCTCTTTCCTGATGTTTGTTCAACCGGCATTGCGTAAACTGGCCGGTGAACCAAGCTGGCAGCCAAGACTATTACCGGCGATTGCCGATGAAGCCATGCGCAGCCGCAGCGGCCGCACCGAATTCAGCCGCGGCATCATGACCCTGGGAGATGACGGCCAATTACACGTACGCACGACCGGTGCCCAGGGCTCAGGCATGCTCAGCTCCATGGTCAAGGCCAACTGCTTGGTGATCATCGGCGAGGCCGATGAACGCATAGAGGCGGGTGAAACCGTCTATGTACACCCGTTTGCAGACCTGCTCTGAGGCTGCCCTTGAACAGCCTGAGTGACGGCTTTGGCCGCAAAATAGAGTATCTGCGCCTCTCCATTACCGACAGGTGTGATTTTCGCTGCATCTATTGCATGAGTGAAGATCCCTGTTTTCTGGAGCGGGAACAGGTACTGAGCCTGGAGGAACTGGCCTTTATCGGCCGCGCATTTACCGAGCTTGGCGTCAGCAAGATACGCCTCACCGGCGGCGAACCCTTGGTACGCAGTGATTGCGACCGCTTGGTGGCGCAGCTGGCGGCGCTACCCGGGCTCAAGGATCTTTCCATGACCAGCAACGGCTCCAGGCTGGCCAAGCTGGCTCCGGCGCTGAAAGCCGCCGGCTTGAACCGCCTTAATATCAGCCTGGATACTCTAAAGAGCGAACTCTTCACCACCCTAACCCGTAACGGCAAACTGGAGCGGGTGCTCAAGGGCATAGATGTCGCCAAAGCAGCCGGCTTTGACAGGATCAAGATCAACGCCGTGATCCTCAAGGGACGCAACGAAAACGAAATTATCGATCTGTTGGAATATTGCCGTCAAAAGCAGCTGGACATCGCCTTTATCGAAGAGATGCCTCTGGGTGTGATGGAAGAGCGTTCTCTGCCAAGGCACATGAGCAGCAGTGATGTCAGGGAAATTATCAATCAACGCTGGCCACTGAGCCTGTCATCCAAGCGTACCGGCGGCCCGGCACGTTACTACAGCATGGCCGACAGCCCTATCCATATAGGTTTTATTTCACCCCACAGCCATAACTTTTGCCATGAGTGCAACCGGGTCAGAGTCACGGCCGAAGGCCGCTTGCTGCTGTGCCTGGGGAACGAACACTCACTGGATCTGAAGCAGATCATCCGCAGCCATCCTGGTAATATAGACGTATTGAAGCAGGCTATCTTCGAGGCGATTCAGCGCAAGCCCAAAGAGCATCACTTCGACGATCCCAATCAGGTGCAGATCCTGAGGTTTATGAACAGCACGGGTGGCTGATACCTGCCACCGTGCTACACTGGCGATTCGACCTCAACCAAACATTCTTGCCCATGGCACTGACCCGCAAACAGTGGAATAACATCATTATTCTGGCCTCCATCCTGATGGTGTCGGTACTGACCTTGCTGGATAAACGCATGAACTCAGTGCCCGATACCCGCGAACTGTTTGACAGCCATACTGAACTGCAGCAGCTGCAACTGGGCGGGATCTGGTTGGCACAGGCCGCCAATGGCCAATGGCAGTGTGATCCCAAGGTGCTCAATTGCGCCGACTGGAGTCAAGCCTGGCTCAGTATTCGGGTATCACCATTAGCCAGTAAGCCTGAACTCACCCAAGATGAGCGGCCACGAGAGTTGCTGTTGAAAGTCAGCGGTGCTGCCGAGCCACAACTTTGGCTGTTCTACCCCCATCAGGGACTGCTTAAATCTGCCGCCGGGAACTGGTATCTTATTCCCCCTAGCCTCAGAAGTGGTGTTATACCTCTGCTGAGTGTATCCACAAGCTGATAGAGCAGAAAGCCTTATGCCAGAATTGCCGGAAGTGGAAGTGACCCGCCTCGGGGTTGCGCCGTATCTTGTTGATCAGACCGTCAGTAACCTTATCGTTCGTAATCCTTCACTGCGTTGGCCGGTACCCGAAACGGCCCGCAATATCATAGGACAGACCATCAGAGCCGTGCGCCGCCGCGCCAAATACCTACTGCTGGATACAGATGCAGGTACCTGCATAGTGCATCTGGGGATGTCCGGCAGCCTGCGGATTTTGCCCCGTAGCACACCGGCGGAGAAACACGATCATATAGATCTGGAGCTGGAAAACGGCCGGGTGCTGAGGTTCAACGATCCGCGCAGATTCGGTGCCTGGCTCTGGTGCGAGTTGCCGGAAACGGCACATCCGCTGCTGGCCAAACTGGGCCCCGAACCTTTAACGGATGCCTTCAATGTCGAGCAACTGCACGCGGCGCTCAAAGGCAAGAAGAAGGCGATAAAACTTTGTCTGATGGACAATGCCATTGTGGTGGGTGTCGGTAATATCTATGCCAACGAAGCCCTGTTTGCCGCCGGGATCCACCCGCAGGCCGAGGCCGGTAAAGTAGATAAAGAGCGGCTGACAGTGCTGGTCGCCGAGATAAAGCTGATCCTGGCTCAGGCCATCAAACAGGGCGGCACCACACTGAAAGATTTCACCAATGCCGAAGGTAAACCGGGTTACTTTGCCCAGAAGCTGCACGTCTATGGCCGCGGTGGGGAAACCTGTACCCAATGTGGCCATATGTTATCCGAAATACGCCTGGGACAGCGCACCACAGTGTTTTGCAGCCTGTGCCAAACGCGCTGACTCAAGACTATTCCCGCATCCACTGTCCCGGATGCGGCGTGTAGTAACTGACCATGGTCTTGGGTTCCTGACACTCGGGTAAACTCGCCGATGCCGCCAGCAAATACCAATCTTGCCTGTGAGCCGAGCCCATGTTCTGACCCTTACTCAAATCAAAGCATTCAAGGGTTACCCACCCAGGAACCAGGAGATAACGTTGTTTACCTTGTTGCAGCCACTGCCAGGCCCGGCGCTCCTGCTCGGCGGTGGATGCCAAATAGCTAAAATGGGTAATACTTATGGGAGAAAACAGAATAAACTGCTCCTTGAAGCGGATCAGCCCAAGCTCGGCTTCCTCACCTATCACCTCGGCAGTATGCTGCATCAAGGCCTTGGGAGTACGTATTTCATCGAGTAAAAGATAGCCCCAGGTACTGACCAGAAGCCATCCCAGGATAGTTACAGCGCCAGCCCTGAACAGCGAAGGCTGCTTCCTTAACCACCAAATCAAAATTAGCCAGGAGGAACCGAGCACCATAAACAGATAGCCGATACCTGTGAGATCATCGGTATAGTCCGCCAACCTCTCGAGCAATTTGGGATGGTGCAGCAATGCCAGCACGCCTAAAGTCAGCAGCCCCCCCCCCAACAACCACAGCAAGGCGGAAACCAAGCGCTCAAACCACAGACACAACTGTGCCTTCTGCAGTGCAGCCGCAATGGCCAGCGCGGCCATAGGCAGTGCCGGCAAAATATAGAGGTTGCGCTTGCCGGGGCTGATACTGAAAAATACCACCACCAACAAGACCCATAACAGCAAGACGGCAATGCCTGGATCTGCCTTAATAGCTGCCCAGAGTCGCTTTCCGTAAGCCAATGCCAATAAAGGCAGTGGGAACCAGAGCCAGGGAATGACACTGAAAACAAAGAAATACCAAGGCTTGATATGATCCCAGGCATTAACGTAACGCTCACCCGTCTGCTTAAACAGAATATTGTTCATGTAAGCCAGGTGCTCCGGGCTCGCGGATGCTTGAACCGTCAGTATCATGGGAACCAACCAGAGCGCAATTACGGCTAGCATAACAACCGGCCCCAATAGCGCCCGCCAGCGCCAGCTCTCTCGCCATAAGCCTCGTTGCCAGCTGTAAAATGCCAACGGCAACAGCAACAGCAGAGGCAGAAAGCCAACCCCCTTGGTGATAACCCCCAACCCCATAAAGCCCCAGGCGGCGAAATACCAGCCCCAACTCGGCCCTTTGAGGAAATGGCGCAATAGACCATAACACCCTAAAGTAACCCAGCACATCACCATGGCATCTATCTGGGCATTCTTGGCCTGCATCAAAAATTGCGGCACCAATAGCAGCAGCAGAGCGGCATTGCGCCCGGTGCGAACATTCCAAAGTCTGGCGCCCAGATCGTAGACCAGCATCACTGTCAACAAACCACACAGAGCATTGGGCAGCAAGAAAGCCAGCTTGAGATCACCAATCAAGGCGTAGCAAAGTGCTATGGCCCACATGAAAACCGGCGGTTTATCAGGATAAAATTCGCCGCCGCGACTGGGAAACAACCACTGACCGCTACTGACCATTTCTCTGGCGACTTCGACAAATCTGGGTTCGTCAGCAGGCCAGGGAGAGCGGAATCCAATTCCCAGCAACATAATAAACAGGGTCAGCCAGAACAATGCCCAAAACACCCTGGTGTAACTATCACTGTCAAAGTAGCTACGCAGCCAATTCATCAAAGCTCCTGTTTATCTGTGACCAAATCATCCACCTGACGACTCAGGCGATTACGGTAAAGGTAAGTTCCTATAAAGCTGGAAAGCAGCAAGAGCACCAGACTGATGCCAAGTTGATACTGATCAGACAAACCCAAACCGGCCCCGGCATAGGCAAAGATCAGCATCTGCGGTAAATAACCAATGAAACTGCCAAGCAAAAAACCGCCGACAGGAACCCGGGTTGCCCCGGCGAAAAGATTAGTCAACAGGTTACTGCCCACAGGTAACAGCCTGATCATTAATACTTTGAGCCAGGTGCGATGGATGATCATCCGTTCAAAACGTTGCAGCCGTATACCAAAACGTTTTTGCAAGAATTCGCGTACCGTCAAGCGGGCGCAGTAAAAGCTGAGAAGGCAACCCGCCAAGGCGGCAAAAGTAGAAAACAGGGCGCCAACAGCCCCCCCCAGAGCAAAACCGAAGACAAAGGCAATGATCTGTCTTGGCCCCCCCACGGCAGTAAACAGGGTGCCCACAGCAAACAGTAACGCCAGTCCACCACTCCCTTGGCGCTGAATAAAGTTGGCAACCCAATTACTGTCGGTGAGATGCTCAAACCAGCCTGCCTGAACGGCCAACATCAGCCCAAGCAAGACAGAGAGCAACAACAGTGTCTTTAGCAAACGCTTCAACTTAATCCCGGCGGCTGTGTTCAATGCTGTCTATCTCGGCAATTTTGGCCCGGCGGATCAACCACATCACCCCCAAGATGTCGACGATTCCCACCCAGAGTCGATTCCAAGCAGTATATTTTGAAATACCGGCTTGTCTGTCTCTGTGATTAACCACGGAAATGCGCACATCTCCCCCCATGCGGCGGATAAGCGCCGGAATATACCTGTGCATATGGTTGAAATAGGGAAGTTTCAGAAAACTGGCTCGTGGAAACAGTTTAAGGCCACAGCCGGTATCCGGAACGCCATCGTGCAACAAAGCATCGCGTACCCGGTTGGCAAAACGGGATTGAAAGCGTTTCCAAGCTGTGTCTTTACGGTGTTTTCGATAACCTGCGATACAAAAATCAGCACTGCTCATTTGCGGGATAAGCCGGATCATAGCGGGGATATCGGCAGGATCATTCTGCCCATCGGCGTCCAGCGTCACTATATATTCCCCCTTGGCCTCGCGCACTCCCGTGCAGATAGCCGTGCTCTGGCCTGTACTGCGTTTATGACGGATAACTCTGGCATCACAGCCATTTTGCTCTACGGTTTGTAACACTTCTTCAGCAGTGTTATCGCTGCTGCCATCATCCACAACCAGAATTTCAAATGGAATTGTACTTGCCAAGGCCTGACAGATTTCGTTAATGAGAGGGCCTATATTGCCGGCTTCGTCTTTGGCGGGTATTACGACTGAAATCAAAAATAAGCTCCCGGGATACTGACCTAAAAACAGTTCAAGCCTATGAAACATAGGCATGAACTGCAGCATAGAAGTCGTTTCTTAAGGCTAAATTATGTCAACGCCGCTTTTTACGCAACCATTAAACCCAACATTGATAACATTCCGGTTACAGGCATAAAAAAAGCCGGCTAAGCCGGCTTGGGGAAGATGTTATTTCTCAGAATCTGTATTCGTAACTGCCAAATAGGCTGGCATCGGTATCGTTATCAGTATCGAATTCCGAACGGGAAGCGGTTCCCCCAAAAGTCATCATTCCCTTCAGCAAGGGCATTCGATAGCTGAGCTCCAACATCAATAGGTCTTCCTTGGCAGGCTGAGGTGCCCAACCATGAGCAGGAGACTTGCCGTCTTTATTGAGTTGAGCATAGCGCAGGTAAGCGTTGATGCCGTGGCTGTCGGCAAATTGCCCCACCAAGCCCAACACATAAACCTTGGCATCGCTGTCATAGGTGGAGCCCAAAGAACGTTGATAGTAACGTGAACCACTCAGGTAAGTGCTATGTTCATAGAAACAGTTAAACACATTAGGGTCGCTGCCACAGGCTACCATTGTATCCGTATACTCGAAGAACAGCTTATATTGTTGCTGCGCCAGGTTGAAGCGGGTATCAGCACCCACCAGCATGGCACAGTCGGCAATCTGCCATGGCGCCGAACCGCTGGAGTCTTCACAGGTGCGCTCCAGATAAAGGCCGAAAGGCACGTTAAACAGAGTGTCGGCATAACGAATATCGAAGCCCGCCATCTGGTTGCCCACCTTGGAATTCATAGAAGGGTCGCAGCTAGCTTCTCCATCGGCACACTCGGTCCCCCCTGAAATAGCATCCCAGAACGAACTAAGATCACAATCCTGGCCTTCACCACAAAATTGCGTGGTCCAGGAAAGGCCTATTTCCAACTGTTTGAAGGGTCTGACACTGCCGCGCATATTCCACAGCAGGGTATCTTCAATGGCCCTGTCGTCGTTCATCCAGCTGATGCCGGTAGTCAAGGTCCACGGGCCAATCCAGGATAACCAAGGGGTTTCAAAGCCAGCGGCATTGTTGCGACTGAGCATCACAGACGGCATGGGCCTGGCATTATTTGATTTATGCAAGGCCGAATCAAACCCTGGGCCCCACCACTGCTGCACAGTGCCTGCGGTCACTATCCAATTGCCCAGTACCACAGCCATGTAGGAATCATCCAGACGGGCGTTCTCATCATCCTGAGCATCATATGCCCCGGTTCCTGCAACCTTGAAGGCAAAACGTTCTCCGACATATTCATAGGAGGCACTCAGTTGTCCCTCCTCACGATAGTCAGAACCAAAATGTTGAAACCTGGCAGCATCGGTTGCCGCCGTTGCCTTGATGGCCGCATTACCGCGACTGTCTATCGCCTGACGATAGTAAAAATTCACCCTGGAAAAGGCGTCGGTCAACGCCGGGGTCAGGGTGGCCGGCTCAACTTTGGCCAAGTCGGCACCGATACCTGCCCACATCAAGGGATAGGTATTGACCGGAACCGTGATTACCCCGGCATCGGCCAGCGCTTGTATATCGGCTCTTAAATAAATGTCAGAACTATCAACCCAAGGCGCCGCTTGACTCATAGTACTCATTCCCAGGCCAATGCCCAGTACCAAGCTTTTGTACAAAAAACTTCTCATTGAAATTAACTTCCTTGCTTTTTGATTCGGGTAACCAAGGCCTTGGCAACATCCGGATGAACAAATTGACTGACATCGCCCCCGTGCAGCGCGACTTCCTTGACCAAGGTCGATGAAATAAAAGAGTTTTCTTCTGCCGGAGTCAAAAAGACACTCTCCAGTTCAGGGTGGAGCCGACGATTCATATTGGCCAGTTGGAACTCATATTCGAAATCAGACACAGCGCGCAGCCCACGAACCAACACATTGGCACTCTGTTCTTTGGCAAAGTCCACCAGTAGCCCGGTAAAGCCAACCACCTCGACATTGTCCAGATGTGAGGTCACCTTGTTGAGCATGGCGACCCTTTCTTCCAGAGTAAAACAAGGCTGCTTCGATGGACTGGCCGCCACACCTATCACCAAGTGAGAAAATAGCGCAGCGGCACGTTGGATAAGATCCGTATGCCCATTGGTGACAGGGTCGAATGTTCCGGGATAGATGGCTTTCGTGTACATGACTCTCTGCCCTAAGTTGATGGTGTAATCGCGCCTAGTTTACCGAGTTCTCTCCCAGGATTGAACCATTGACATCGAATCGGTGTGGTTAATCCTTAACAACGGTTGTACCCAGGAGAGTCTGAGTTCAAGGCATTTAGCGACCCATGCAAATCTTTCAGACGAAACCTGATTATGAAAGACGAAAACACAGATCTATGGAGTTTAAATTGGTATACTGACACGCCTTTTTTCGTGAGTGATCCATTGATGTTCGCGAGGATGTAGACATCAATGGACCACTTAAGTTTTTACAATGAGTTGATTTTTTCATATGTTAAAAAGAGTATTGGTCATCAAACACGATAAAATTGGCGACTTTGTCCTCATGTGGCCTGCACTGTATTTACTCAGGCATGCTTTACCGCAAGCCAGTATTGAAATGTTTGTCTCTCCAGCCGTAAAGCCATTTGCTGAAGTATGCCCTTATGTTGACCATGTCATTGTCGATAACGGCAATGACGAAGAGATTGGCGAAGCCATCACCGCCAGGCAATATGACGCAATTCTCATCTCTCAATCCGAATACCGTATCTACAAAATCTTACGTCACATAGATGTTGCCTATAAACTCGCTCCTAAGCATAACTGGTACCAATATCTCTATAAACATAGAGCCAACGTTCAGTATCGTAAGGGAGAGCCCTGTTGGCGTGGAGCTTGCCTACTGGTAGAGCACTTCCTTAATCACTTTGGATACAGTATCCCAGCACTTCCCAAACAATATTGGGATAAGCAAGCCGTGCGAGACAAATGGCAAGCCTATTACGAACATTCTGCAGGTGAAAAGTTAATCTTTGCTCATCCGGGTACAGGCGGGTCATCCGGTGCGCTCGCCCCAAAGGACTTTGCCTACCTATTAACACAGATAAACGCCAATACTAAAATCGACTGTAAGTTTGTACTCACCTTCAACGGTGACGAAGAAGCATTAGCGCAAATAATCAATAAAGATTTACAAGCTAATGGAGTCAAAGTGGTAATGGCTAAACCTTTAGCCGGCCTTGCCGACTTTGCCGAATCACTGGTCGCTGCCGACATGTTTATCGCAGGTTCAACAGGCCCTTTACATATCGCAGGGCTTCATGATGTGCCAACTGTAGGGTTTTACGCTGGGAGGCGTTCAGCGCCCAAGATTCGCTGGCAAACTTTGACCCAGAGCCACAAGCGTCTAGCCTTTACTCCACCGATAGGCAAAAAAACTGGCCGAAATATGGCACTAATCGATTTTGACGCTGCGGCACAGGAAATTGCACAGTTTCTAGATACCTTTTATGGTGAGCCCCAACCACTCACCTCGGATTTATAACATTTAGCGACTCAAAATTGATATGAGTCACACGAAAATTGGAAAATACTTATGATAGTAGTCACAGGTGCCGCAGGCTTTATTGGAAGCAACTTAGTTAAAGCGCTCAATAACTTAGGACGTAGTGATATTATTGCCGTAGATGACCTGACCGACGGCACCAAGATGTTTAATCTCGCCGACTGTGAAATCGCCGATTATCTGGATAAAGCAGACTTCATCGAACAGATAACCCAAGGACAATTCGATAACAAGGTTGAAGTGATCTTCCATCAAGGCGCCTGTTCGTCGACCACAGAGTGGGACGGCAAGTTTATGATGGCTAACAACTACGAGTATTCCAAAACCCTGCTCCACTTTTGTGAGCGTACCGGCAGCCAGTTTATCTATGCATCTTCGGCCTCTGTTTACGGCGGCAGCGATAAGTTTGTCGAGCAGCGGGAGCTGGAAAAGCCGCTCAACGTCTATGCCTACTCCAAGTTCCTCTTCGATCAATATGTCAGGCAACATAGCTTCACGACTCAAGTGGCCGGACTACGTTACTTCAACGTTTATGGACCAAGAGAACAACATAAGGGCGGCATGGCTAGCGTAGCCTTCCACTTCAACAATCAGATCAAGGCGAATGGCATCTGCCGCCTATTTCAGGGCCACGACGGCTTCGAAGATGGTAAACAACTGAGAGACTTCGTGTATGTCGAAGATGTAGTCAAGGTCAACCTCTGGCTATGGCAAAATCCGAGTGTCTCAGGGGTGTACAACTGTGGTACGGGTCAAGCACAGAGCTTCAACGATGTGGCCAATGCGGTGATCGCTTATCACGGTAAGGGGGAAATCGAATATATTCCTTTCCCGGATAAGCTCAAAGGCGCCTATCAAAGCTATACCCAGGCGGATCTCACTCGGCTTAGGGCTGCTGGATATACTCAGGCCTTTAAAACAGTCGAGCAAGGAGTACCCGAGTATCTGGACTGGCTGGCCGCGCAACACTTTATCGGTCAGTAATTAAGCCTTGAGGAGCCCATTTGTAATGAAAGACAATCAATTGAAAACAGCTATTTTTACGCTTGCTATTGGTGATGAAAATCCCATGTACCGTGCCGCGTTACTCAGTTTCGAAAGATATGCCGAAAAAGTCGGTGCTGATCTTATCGTTTCAAAGGAGCTCCATTACCCAATCACCATCACAAATCCAAAACATACCGCCAGCCCTGCATGGACAGAGAAGTTATATATCAAGGAGTTATTGAAAAAATACGATAGGGTACTGTACCTGGATGCCGATATCATTATTACTCCAGATGCTGACAACATTTTTGAAGTTTATAATGAACTAGATACTATTTATCTATTTAATGAAGGACAGTTGCTAGAACGTCAACCTGTGATAGACAAAATCTCTGCGATCATGGGTGAAATAAAAGACTGGCCAAAAGTAAATGGACGCCCTGTCTACTATAACCTAGGCTGCATGCTAATTTCACGCCAATGTCCGGTATTTGATATTGCCTCATTATCTGATCTTCAGAAACTTTGTAATCACATAAAGTACTATGAACAAACTTATGTAAATTACCTGATACAACGTGATAAGCTCAAAAATAAAAGCATATCTTCACGGTTTAACCGCATGGATGTTTTAGGGGCAGAAAATTATAAACAAGCCAGCTTCATCCATTATGCTGGTAGAGGCTATACTAACTCTTCTTTAAAACGTGAAGTCAGATTTGTAAACGACTTCTGCGACATATTTGCTAACCAAATAGATGCTGACATTTTAAAAGAAATAAAAAGTGACGGCTGGGACTTGTTTATCGACAAAGCACATAAGCGTTATAAGCTACCGAGAACGATCATCAGTGCCTTGGCTAAAGCCTTCGTCACCATTTAAGGAAATAGCTAAAACTCATGATGAAGTATAAGGTTTTCGTTATCAATCTAGCCCGCTCTACTGAGCGGATGGCCCGCATTTCCGAGCAACTCAATCGTGTTGGAGTCCCCTTCGAACGCATAGAAGGTGTTGATGGCAACCTACTAACAGATGAAGAAATTGAACAGGTTTCTCCTGCCAAATTAGTGCAAAAAAACTATTACAGGGCGCTAAGTAAAGGAGAGGTCGGTTGCAGTCTTAGCCACAAAAAAGCATGGCAAAAAATTATCGATGATGACTTGGATTTTGCCTTCATCCTTGAGGATGACATCTACCTAGAAGACAATTTCTCCGAAGTGGTCGACTTAATGCGAAACCTACCCACAAAAGAATGGGATTTCATTAAGCTTTATCCACTCCGCAAAGGTGGCCAGAGTAATATTAGGAATGCTTATACTTACCATAAGCACAAATTTATTAGCTATCATAAGTTTCCAATTAGCGCTGTAGCACAGGTAGTGAGTAAAAAAGGAGCGAAAGCACTTATCAAAAACATGCCTTATGTGGTACAGCCAGTTGATGGGCACCTAAAATCCTGGTGGACGCTAGGTATTTATCCTTTTGGACTCATCCCATACTGCGTTTCAGTCGATCTGACGGGCCTATCGGACATCAACCCTCATGGGGGGCTTGAAAAGATGAAGCAACGTAAATTAACCAAGCTATATCTTAACTGGCAACGTGCCCTGGCGCGGCTTTTTGCAACGCCTAAGCTTGACAAAAAATTCACACAGTTTACCAACTATCTAAAATAGAGATTCTTGTGTCTGTCATAATTGAACATTCAAGCATACTGAAAGCTAAACGTGTCTTGTACATGACACACTTGGCCATTGGTGACTTTGTCTACCAAGGTGTTTGGTTACGCGCCTTTAAAGCAAAATACCCTCATCTTAGTATCGATATCTGGTTTGATGACTGTCGCAGTAAGCCCCACGATTGGGCCAAAGGCCGCAACAAAATTCTATCGGAATGGATAAATGCAATAGGGGATTTCGACGACGTCTATCCCATAGTGAGCAATTTGAATCAACGTCAAGCAGCAATCCAAGCCGCTCGAGAAAAAAACTACGATATCATCATTTTCGTAGGGAAGAATCGTAGCGAACAATTTGCAAAGATTGCACGTCAAATCTCATCGACAGCCGTAGTTGTCGCCACCATGAACTACACCCTAAGAAATCTATTTAGCAGTAAAATCCATGCTGGCAAACTCGATGGTATTCTCAACTACCGTGATATAGCTAAAAAAAGCTCACATGTTACAGAGTTCTATGGTCATTGCTTTAATCAATTTCTAGGATTAGATACCAAAGATCTCATTAACGGCAACAAACAACTCGATATTAATATTAGTCCAGAATATCAATCTAGTGTCCAACCCGTGATAACCTCACTCACACAGGGTGACTCAAATAAACTCATTATTTTTATCAATCACCTATCAACGGCGACGAAAAAAGACTACCCTTGGCCTCAAGTGAAACAACTGATCCAGCTTCTGAATTCAAAATATGCCAACCTGGTATTCATAGTCAACACACCGCCAGATAAGCTTGAATCTGTCACTGCAGAGATAAGAGCAGATAGAGATTTAAATCCAAAACAGATCACGACTTTTACTGCACTGAATAATTTCTTTGAGCTTCCAGCTATCATAGGTCTTTGCGATCTAATTATAAGCGTAGATACAGCTACTGCTCATCTCGCTGTATGTATGTCTAAGCCTCAAGTAACTCTAATGGCCAGCGACTTTAAGCTCTGGCAACCACTGGGGGATAGCATCATCCTTGAAGGTACAGGTAAAGCAAGCTCTATTGCCCCACACCAAGTCGCAAATGCAGTGGAAAAGCAAATCCTAAACTTCTATGGTGAAACAGAAAAATTTCAGCCTTTAATCAACAATTGAGCATATGTTGAACATAAATCTAGGCAGGGAAAACTTTATAAAGCATTATTTATTAATGCTTTATATTTAGCCCACCAACAACGAGGCTGTAATATCAGGGCTTGTAAAACGATTAAACAAGCAAGAACTTAAGTAAGTAGGCTGCAAGTAGTGAAAGTTCTATTCCATTACCCTTAAGAGGACTCACAGAGGCTCAGATAATCGGCAACAATTTTGTCGATAGTCACCTGCGTAAGGATCTGACTGTCGGCAAAAGGCGGATAATACTCCAAGGCTTGCTCCAACTTCTGACTTAAAGCCTTACTATCCCGTCTTGGCACCAGATATTTAGCCAATTCACCCGTTAAAATCTCATCAGGTCCATGGGGGCAGTCGGTACTGATCACAGGTGTGCCGCACAATAACCCCTCGACCAGGACATTACCAAAGCCTTCATAATCGGAACTTAGCACTAATAGGCGCGCCGCCTTTATCCAGGGAAAGGGGTTGGCCTGAAACCCGGGACAGATGATGCGATCGGCCACGCCGTATTTTCTGGCCAGTTTCATCGCCTTCTTGGGATTGTTACAAAGCAGCACCAGCGGCAAAGGCTTATGCATCTTGGCAAGAGCCTGAAATAGTATGTCATGACGTTTTTGCCGTGCGACACGACCAACATGGATCAGATAGTCCCCCTTGGGAATATCCGGGTGTTCCTCTGCAGCCTTTGCCCTTATCGCTTCTATATCGAATGGATTATATATAGTACGCATACTGCGGGGAGAAATTCGCCCGCTCTGGCGAATTTCCTGAGCGATCCCCTTGGAGACTGTGATCAACGCCTGGCCGTTCAGTGCCAGCTTGGTTCTGAGCATTGCAAGGTAAGCTAATAGTCCGAGTTTACGCTCACGCTTCAACTCCTCTTCAATAGAGTTATGCACCACAATATAGAGCGGTGATACGCCGGCACGAGTTAGCAATAAATTGCTCTTGTCCAAATTAGACAAAATAAGGTCAAAACCACCATAAGTCTGTTCGAGTTCATCGAACCATTGCTTTACCCTGGCAACCGAGCGACCCAACCGCCACCAGGCAATGATATGCCGCTCACCTTCATCGAAGCAGACATGCAAGGGAATTTCCTCAGGGACTGCATAATCATAATGAGGGGTCAGCACCAAAAGATGCGGCTCATGTCCCAAACGTTTCAGTTCAGTCGCCAGGGTTAAGACTATCTTCTCTGCACCGCCACCGGCGAGGCTGTCTATAGCTAAGCCGATCCGTTTACTACTCATAATCAAGCCCCAATAGTCGCGCAATCTCCATTATGCAGATATCCAACCCCTTGGCCTCCCCCTCTTTATCCATATTGGCAACTAACTGCGCTACAGTTTGTGGTTCCAACAGGCGCTGTACCTGAGTACACATGGTATCGGTCTCGATATCGCTGCTGATGGCTAAGCCCCGCTGCACACAGCTATCAATCCGCTTGGGTTGATCCTTGGAAACAGCCACAGCCAACGTTGGCACCTTAAGAGCTATCGCCTGCAGCAGGGTATCGCCACCGCTTAGCACAGCGCCCACTGCGCCATCAAGCAGGTTGATAAACTCCACGCTGGAGAGCCGATCTATACTCACTACACCCTCTAACCTAGGCAGAGGTTTAGGATAATTAGGGCCAAACACCATGACGCTGGGTATTCCCATCTTTTGATAACAGATCTGCGCCACTTGGGCAAAACGCTCAGCCGCCAGAGTTGCGCCGACATAATGACCGCCAGAACCTGCGCTATAGAGGAGATAGCCCTTGGGATTTAAGCTATATTCTTGCTGCAACTGCTGTTGCAACACTTTATCGGGTCGAGCGAAGATAGGACCGGTAAAGATGGGCTCGGCCCGCTTAATCAGGTTTAACTTAAAGCGATCGAAACGACTAATATCGCCAATCACAAACTCAGGCTGTACCACCCAATGACTGTCAGTGACCAATGCCCGCACAAGCTTCATGCCACGAGCACGTTTGCGTTTGTGTTGGCTGATAAAAACTACCTTGGCACCGCTGCGATAAGCATGTTTCAGCTGTGCCTTACGTCCTGCGGCATCGAAGACCACTAAATCAGGCTTTAACTTTGAGATCAACTGGTTCACCTCTTTCACTCGCTTGGTGGGAGTGTCGTCAACCAGATGCGTTGGATAGGGGCAATACTTGGCATAGGGGGCGCGACTGTTAAGCACAAATTCAATCTGTGCTCCGGGCCAACGCTGCATGATCTCGTCGGCCACTATGGTGGAACGCATATATTCACCTATTCCCTCTTCACAGGAGACAGGTACAAACAGAAATTTTGGCGCCACGGACATCGACATTATCCCTAAAATAAAATGGAAAAACCCCATCCTCCCTCATTGCATCACTCAACTGATGTTTGTCAGCAGATGAGCCCATCAAGCCTGAAGTTTACCATTAATCAGAAGCTCCTTACTATTGACCGGAGTATTGTTGTGGATCGCTTGATTAAGTGCTTTCGCTTGCTGGCAACAGACGATCCAATTGGGCAATTACAGGAGCCACCGGGATCATCTCCATCAGATGCGCGCCTTTGGCGCGTGTACCCCAGGGAACCTCACCTGGATATTGCAAGGCAATTACCTCATCATAGACACTGACCACGCTATCCAAACAGGTATAAGGCCCAGTGCGTCCAGGATTGGAGTGGGCGTATAGGCCGATCACCGGTGTTCCTTGGGTTACAGCCATATGAGCAGGACCGGTATCCGGCGCCAGGACTATGCTCGCCTGTTTCAAAAGCGCCAAAAGCTGCGTCAGCGAAGTCTTACCCACCTGGTTTTCGATGCGCGCATCGCCATGTTCAAGAATGGCCTCGGCAAGCTGATACTCCATAGGAGCGGGACCGCCGCAAAGCAACACACGATACCCCTTTCCCAGCGCATGATTGGCTACTTGAGCATAACGTTCTGGCAACCAATTTCGCTCTGCCTTACTGGCGGCAGCGCAAATAATCAGTGCCTTATCCCCATCAGGGATCAACTGACAGGCAAACTCAGTATCGGCAGGGGGCACAGGAATGTTCCACTTAGGCTGAAGATCTGTCACCCCCAAAGCCTTAGCGAAGCCCATAAAGCCTTCCAATACATGGGGTGTGGCCAACGGAGCCACCTGTTCATTGGTCACCAACCATTGTCCCTCTTTGGCCCTGGCCCGGTCAAACCCTATGCGCACCTTGGCGGGGATCATCAATGAGGCTATGGTAGCCCGCAGCGCCACCTGCATGTGCAACAGCACATCGAAACGACGCCCCTTGAGCGCCCGCCGCAGATTGAAGTAACTCTTCCAGCCTTGGCCTTTGTCGAACACCACAAACTCCACCCCGGGCAGGTGTTTGAGCAGTTGATATTCTATCTTACCTATCACCCAGGTGATGGCCAGTTGCGGATACTGACGCTGAATCGCCTGCACCATGGCGACGGCATGGCAAACATCACCAATCGCCGACAGGCGCAGCAAACAGAGAGATTGAATTTTCGCTGGGTCAAGACTCATGGACAGAATCGGCTTCTTGGGTGCAAACCCCAGATCTTAATGTAGAATAGACCCAGGTTCCAAGCTTATAACGAACAAATAGCCGATGCAGATTAAAAATACCGCCAAGGGTTGCCTGGCGCTGAGTCATGCCGCCCCACAAGCCCTGGATGAAACCTGGTTTGACGAGTCTTTTTGGCGGCAACAGCAAGCGATTGTCGGCTCATCCAAGGGGCGTTACACCACCTGGTTTGTCGAGCATGGGAAACAGCAGTGGGTATTGCGCCACTATTGGCGCGGCGGCCTGATGGAAAAGTTCAGCAAAGATGCCTACCTATTCACCGGCGTCCCCAAGACCCGTGCTGTAGCAGAACTGGCGCTCTTGGAGCAACTCTTTGAAGAAGGTTTACCTGTGCCCGAGCCAATTGCCGCCAAAGTGGAACGCTTCGGTCTCTGGTATCGGGCCGATATTCTGATCCGCCGCATTCATGGTGCCGAGGATCTGGTGGCTCTGCTGCAAAAACAGGCCATGTCGCGCCCTCAGTGGCAACAACTCGGCGCCTTGATTGGCCGTTTCCATCAGCGTGGTGTCTACCATGCCGATCTCAACGCCAAGAATATTCTCAGCAGCGACCAGGGCTTTTATCTGATTGATTTTGACCGAGGAGAGCTGCGAACCCCGGCCGACGGTTGGCAACAGGCCAATCTCAGTAGGCTGTTGCGTTCCTTCAACAAAGAAAAACGCAAACAGCCCGAGCTGCAATTTACCGAAGATAACTGGCAGTGGCTGCTGGAAGGCTACCGCGGCTCAGCTGACAACAAAGCCTGAGCCAACCGCAATTGCTTCTGCAGTGCTCCTCTGTTGCTGCTGACCACTTCCAAGCCGGCTTGGGCGGCACGATGTCTCGCGTTGCTGTCCTGCAACAGTGCCGTTATGCCACTCGCCAGCGAGGCGGCATCCTCAACTTGCAGCAAGGCCCCGGCATCTTGCAACATGCAGGTTATCTCGGCAAAGTCCCAATGATGGGGGCCGACAAAGACCGGCAAGCCCAAGGCCGCCGGCTCCAGCGGATTATGCCCGCCATTGGTAATCAAGGTGCCGCCGACAAAGGCCAGATCGCCGCAGGCATATAACCCCAGTAACTCCCCCATGGTATCCCCGAGCAGCACCTGAGTCCCGGCAGCTAGCTCATGACCACTGCTGCGCCGCACATAGGCAAACCCAGCCTGCTTGATTGCCGTGGCGGCATTATCGAACTGCTCCGGGTGTCTCGGTACCATGATCAACAAAGCCTCAGGCCACAGCGCCAGCAAGCGTTTATGGCACTCCAGCATGGCGGCAAACTCCCCAGGATGAACACTGCCGGCAACCCATACCGGGGACGGGGACGAGGCGCGCCCCCACAACTGCCTTTCGCCTCTGGCCTTAGTTATCTTGTGCTGATCCAGCTGCAGGTCGAACTTAAGGCTGCCGCACACACTCAACTTGTCGCTGGCAACGCCGAGAGCGATAAAGCGTTCGGCCTCGGCTTGAGTCTGCACGGCCACCTTATCCAGCAGTTGCAACATGGGCAGGCTAAGCCCGGCCCACTTTTGGTATTTGGCGGCCGACTTGGCCGACAACCTGGCATTGGCCAGCATGATGCCGGCACCCTGTTTTTTGGCCTGATGCAGTAAGTTGGGCCAGAGTTCAGTTTCCATCACAATCAGGTTTGCAGGCTTGAGCCTGTTTAGAAAACGCCGCACACACCAGGGAAGATCGAACGGCAGATAACAATGCTGCACTGTGTCACCAAATGCCTTATTCACCTCACGGGAACCTGTGGGACTGGTGGTCGTTACCGTGACAGATAGATCAGGGTTGGCTTGCATCAATGCCTTGATCAGCGGCACAGCTGCCAAGGTTTCCCCCATGGAAACAGTATGGATCAACAGGTCTGTCGGTTTGGCCTTGAACAAGCCGAATCGTTCACCCCACCGGCCACGGTAATCCGGGCTTTTCAAGGCCCTAAATGCCAGATACAGCAGTAAGAGTGGCGACAACAGATACAGCAAGAGTGAGTAACGACTAAGGTTCATTGGCGGGATAATTGAGTTTTGCCTGATGGATTGTCACAATGCTAGCATAATACCCGAAGCAGCATAACCAAGAGCCATTCGCCGGATTGCGGATGATGCCGCAACCATTTAGGACTCAGATGAAAACCCGCGATAAAATCATCCAGGCCAGCCTGGAACTCTTCAACGAACACGGCGAGCGCTCCATCACCACCAATCATATCGCGGCCCATCTGGGAATAAGCCCAGGCAATCTCTATTACCACTTCCGCAACAAGGAAGACATTATTCGTTGTATTTTCGACCAGTATGAAAATCATCTGGACCTGGGGTTTCAACCCTATGAAGACAGGCAAGTCGATGTCGAGTTGTTGATTGGCTATTTCGATGCCATGTTTTATACCCTGTGGCAATTTCGCTTTATGTACGCCAACCTGGCCGACATCCTCAGCCGCGATGAGGCCTTGAAAAAGCGCTATCTGGAAGCCCAGCAAAAGGTGTTGACCCGCTCTAGTCACGTACTGCAACAGTTGTGTCAGGATGGCTTTCTGCAGCTGGAGCAAGACAAGATCTCCAGCCTGGCCGATACCATCAAGATGATAGTCAGCTTCTGGATCAGCTATCAGCTGACCCAATCCAGCATAGCCAATATCACCAAGTCTTCACTCTATGAAGGCCTGCTCAGGGTGCTGATGATCTTTAAAGCCTACGCCACCCCCAGTTCCACCTCGACCTTCGAGCGTCTGGAGCAGCACTACCAAACTTTAGCCCACCAGCAAGACTAACCCTACTGTCTTTGGTCTTTGGTCTTTGGTCTTTGGTCTTTGGTCTTTGGTCTTTGGTCTTTGGTCTTTGGCATCTGTCATTCAGATGCCTTTCTCCTTCTCGGATTCCCTAGTTTTTCTCATCTGAAATAAGCACTAGCCCTAATCTGATTTATCCCTGCCGACCCAGCTCAAAAAAGAGTGTTGAGCCATTGGCTTTAGGGTTAAAATGCCACCACTCCAATAAACAGAATAATCCAATCAAGGAGACTTAAGGTGGCATCTACCTCATTCTACGATCAGATCAACCAACAGCTTGCTGACGTCAAGGCCGAAGGCCTGTACAAGAGCGAACGTGTAATAGTTTCTCCACAGCAACCGGCCATTCGCGTCAATGAAGCAGAAGTTATCAACTTTTGCGCCAACAACTACCTGGGGCTGGCCAATCATCCTGAATTGATCAAGGCGGCGCAGGCCGGATTGGCAGACCATGGCTTTGGCATGGCCTCGGTACGTTTTATTTGCGGAACCCAGGATATTCACAAACAACTGGAAGCCAATCTATCCGAGTTTCTCGGCATGGAAGATACCATCCTTTACTCCTCCTGCTTTGATGCCAACACAGGTCTGTTTGAAACCCTGCTGGGCCCGGAAGATGCCATAGTGTCGGATGCCCTGAACCACGCTTCTATCATTGACGGTGTTCGCCTGTGTAAGGCCAAGCGTTTCCGCTACGCCAACAATGATATGGCCGATCTGGAAACCCAACTGATCGCCGCCCGCGATGCCGGTGCCCGCCATATCTTGATAGCGACAGATGGAGTGTTTTCCATGGATGGGGTTATTGCCAACCTCAAGGGTATCTGTGACCTCGCCGACCAATACGGCGCTCTGGTCATGGTCGATGACTCCCACGCCGTTGGCTTTATCGGCCAGAACGGCCGCGGCACCCACGAATATTGCGATGTGATGGGGCGCGTCGACATCATCACAGGCACCTTGGGTAAGGCGCTGGGCGGCGCTTCCGGCGGCTTTACCGCGGCCCGTAAAGAAGTCGTCGATTGGCTGCGTCAGCGTTCACGTCCTTACCTGTTCTCCAATTCACTGGCGCCTTCCATCGTCAGCGCCTCGATTCGGGTGCTGCAGATGCTCAAAGAGGGCCAGGAACTGCGCGAAGCGGTATGGGAAAACAGCCGTTATTTCCGTGAAAAAATGGCTGCAGCCGGATTCACCCTGGCCGGAGCCGACCACGCCATAGTGCCGGTCATGCTGGGTGATGCCAAGTTGGCCAGTGACTTCGCCAACCGCCTGTTGCAGGAAAATATCTATGTTATCGGCTTCTCCTTCCCGGTTGTACCCAAGGGACAGGCCCGTATCCGTACCCAGATGTCGGCGGCTCATAGCCGTGAACAGCTGGACAAGGCCATCGAAGCCTTCACCCGAATCGGCAAGGAGATGGGTATCATCTGATACCTATCCCATGGAGTAACATAATGAAAGCACTGAGCAAACTCAAGCCTGAACAAGGCATCTGGATGGTAGACGCGCCCAAGCCAGAAATGGGCCATAACGATCTGCTGATCAAGATCCGCAAGACCGCCATCTGTGGTACCGATGTGCATATCTACAACTGGGATGAGTGGTCACAAAAGACCATCCCGGTTCCTATGGTTGTCGGCCATGAATATGTCGGCGAAGTGGTGGATATGGGCCAGGAAGTGCGTGGCTTCAATATTGGTGACCGGGTGTCAGGCGAAGGCCATATCACCTGTGGTCACTGTCGCAATTGCCGTGGTGGCCGTACCCATTTGTGCCGCAACACTGTGGGTGTTGGGGTTAACCGCGAAGGCGCCTTCGCCGAATACCTGGTGATCCCGGCCTTCAACGCCTTCAAGATCCCCGATGATATCAGCGACGATCTGGCCGCTATCTTCGACCCCTTCGGCAACGCGGTACACACTGCGCTGTCGTTCGATCTCGTCGGTGAAGATGTGCTGATCACCGGAGCCGGCCCCATAGGCATTATGGCCGCCGCGGTTTGCCGCCATGTCGGTGCGCGCCACGTGGTAGTTACGGATGTCAACGAGTACCGTCTGGAGTTGGCCCGTAAACTGGGGGCGACCCGAGCCGTCAATGTGGCCAAGGAAAAACTCGAAGACGTAATGAGCGAACTCAACATGACAGAGGGCTTCGATGTCGGCCTGGAAATGTCCGGTGTGCCGTCAGCCTTCCACTCCATGCTGGATACCATGAACCACGGTGGCAAAATTGCCATGTTGGGGATCCCGGGTGGCGATATGGCGATAGACTGGAGCAAGGTCATCTTCAAGGGTTTGGTGATAAAGGGCATCTATGGCCGGGAAATGTTTGAAACCTGGTACAAAATGGCCAGCCTGATCCAGTCCGGATTGGATATTGCACCTATTATCACTCACCATTACAAAGTAGATGACTTCCAGCAGGGCTTTGATGCCATGCGTTCGGGTCAATCCGGCAAAGTCATTCTCAGCTGGGATTGATCCCCAAACAGGGCGCTGTACTCATGCAGCGCCCTGATGCACACTGTTAATAAGCACTACCTCTTTTACAGGCAAACTATGTCCAGTTACCAACACCTTTCTGTCGTTCAACTCCAGCAAATGATGGCCGAAGATGCCGAGCTGCAGATAGTCGATATCCGCGATCCGGCCAGTTTCGAGACGGCCCATATTCCCGGCGCCGTTCGCCTCGGTAATGACAATCTGGCCGACTATCTCAGGGACGCCGATATGGATAAGCCCTTGGTGGTTTGCTGTTATCATGGCATCAGCAGCCAAAGTGCCGCGGAATATCTGCAACATCAAGGATTCGATGAGGTCTACAGCCTTGATGGCGGTTTCGCTGCCTGGCCGAGGGACTGAGACATGGAAATCGGCCGCCTCCCCAACGAACGCGCCGCCCAGGCGCTGGTAGACTACCTCAAGGGTGAAGGGATCCCCTGTCGCATCACACATCTGGAACAGGGGGTGGCCATCCATGTTATTGAGGACACAGACCAAGCCAAGGGGCGCAAAGCATTTCTCGACTTTGTCCAGGATCCGTTAAACCCCAAGTACTTGCAGGCCTCTTGGGATCATGGCGACAACCGAATCCGCTTTGACTATGGCGCGCCATCGCTGCAACTGCTGAGTCAATTTATTACCGGCGCCGGACCGCTGACGCTGATCATTCTACTGGTCTGCATAGCTATCTTCGCAGCCATGAACCTGGGCTACGGCAATCAGGTTTTCGAAGCCCTGGCTTTCTTCGGCGCCACTTCGGATGCCGGTTTCAGCCAATTCTGGCGCTTATTTACCCCGAGCCTACTGCACTTCTCGGCGCTGCATATCACCTTTAACCTGCTCTGGTGGTGGGTCTTGGGTGGCAAAATAGAAAACCGTATCGGCATTGCGCCACTGCTGACTCTACTGCTGGTCGCCGGCACTTTGCCCAATATAGTGCAGTACTATCTCAGTGGCCCCAACTTCGGCGGTCTTTCCGGGGTTGTATATGGCCTGGTGGGTTATACCTGGGTCAGCGGCCGCATGAGCCCAGAGAAAGGCATAGGCCTGCCACCGGCCATGATGGGCTTTATGCTGCTGTGGCTGGTACTTGGCTTTATGGATGTGTTTGGCCTTTCGATAGCCAACGGCGCGCATCTAGGCGGGCTCTTGGTCGGGCTGGCCCAAGGCTGGCTCGACAACCGCAAGAAAAGCTAATCCTATGTGGCTCAGGTTTGTACACGCCAAAGTCATTCTGCACAGCAGGCTACAGTAAAAAGAGGGAGCTCAGGCTCCCTCTTGAATAGGTTCAAAAGAACTTGGACAGGGCTTAGGCCAGCTCCAACACCTTAGCCACCAGCTTTTCAATACCACTATTGGCCTCGGCAATGGAACCTGCCAGCATGTAAGCTGGGGTGCTGACTATCTTGCGCTCACTGTCGACCACAATTTGATCTACCTTGGCATTTTGATGTTCACCGCCCATGGCAGTAAAGGCCGCTGCGGTTTCGGCGTCCGTCCCTATGGTGCCTTTGGCCCCCTTACCATAGAGGCCCGGGATCATCACAGGCGCGATACAGATAAAGCCCACCACCTTTCCGGCACTGATAAAACGGCTGATAAATTCACGCACCGGGGCGGCAATCTCACTATTGCTGCCATTTACGGCAAAGTTACAGAGGTTTTTGGCGGCCCCGAAGCCTCCAGGAATGATCAGGCCGTCGAAGTCGGCCAGATTCAACTCGGACGTCGCCTTGATATCACCCCGGGCAATTCGAGCAGCCTCCACCAACACATTGCGCTGCTCAGTCTCCACGACTTCACCCTTGAGATGATTGACCACATGCATTTGAGGAATATCAGGGGCAAAACATTGGTACGCTGCGCCGGAGCGAGACAGGGACAGCAGGGTCAACACTGCTTCGTGGATTTCACTGCCGTCGAAGACACCGCAACCACTGAGAAGAACTGCAATTTTTTTCATTAAAAAATCCCTCTTATGTCATTTAGGTTTAACAAACCAATTACAAACTGGTTGATCTGATTAAAAAACATGCTAACTTAATTCATCGTCTCTGCTAAGAGGCGATTTTTACCGCTACCAAGGTGCAAATCTGGAAAAGGAATTTAAAAAATCCACAACCGATAAGATTTGGTAAAACTTTTACCTGACTCACAAAAAAACAAATAACAAATAAATATCAACAAGTTATAAAAACAACTTCGAGTTGTTCTCTACAGTGTTTCTCTATGTTGATTTTTTCACTCACAGACTTATCCACAGGCTGAGGGTGATTTTGTCATGGCCGAAAATGCCTTGGTATGGCATGCTTAGCAGCACTTAAGACAGCTTAGATTGAAACAAAACTATGCCAACAATAGCAGAAAACCCCCTCGTCCTTGTGGATGGTTCTTCCTACCTCTATCGGGCCTACTATGCGCCGCCTCACCTGACCAACTCCAAGGGTGAAGCAACCGGGGCGGTTTACGGCGTAGTCAACATGTTGCGCAGCTTGCTGGGCAAATACAAGCCACAGCAGATGGCGGTTGTGTTTGATGCCAAAGGCCCCACATTTCGCAACGATATGTATACAGAGTATAAGGCTCATAGGCCTCCCATGCCTGATGATCTGCGTAGTCAGATAGCGCCTCTGCATGCCATCATCGAAGCCCTGGGCTTACCACTCCTATGTATTCCCGGCGTAGAAGCCGATGACGTGATAGGCACTCTGGCCTCCCGGGCCAGTAAAGAAGGACGTGCCATTCTGATCAGCACAGGTGATAAGGATATGGCGCAACTGGTGGATGACAATGTCACCCTGATCAACACAATGACAGACACCATAATGGGGCCGGAAGAGGTCACCAGTAAATTTGGCGTCGGCCCCGAGCTTATCATCGACCTGTTGGCACTGATGGGCGACAAGGCCGATAACATCCCGGGATTGCCTGGTGTGGGTGAGAAAACCGCGTTGGCCATGCTGACAGGGGCCGGTGGTGTCGCCAAGCTACTGCAGCAACCGGATTGTGTCACAGCTCTTGGCTTCCGTGGTGCCAAGACCATGGCTAAGAAAATCATCGATAATGCAGAAATGCTGCAACTCTCTTACGATCTGGCGACCATCAAGACAGATTGCGAGCTGGATCTGGACTGGCACCAACTCAATATTACGGCCCCCAATAAAGACCAACTGACACAGCTTTATGGTGAGATGGAGTTCAAACGTTGGTTGGCAGAAGTTCTGGATAACAAGATACCGCATCCGTTGGCGGTCAATACTGCAATGGCTGAAACCCAGGAAGAAACTGCACCCCAACTCGCCATAGAGACAGAATACGAAACCATACAGACCGAGGCCGCCCTGGAAAAATGGCTAAAAAAGTTAACCGAGGCCGAACTGATGGCGGTAGATACCGAAACCACCAGCCTCAATTATATGGATGCCGAACTGGTAGGACTGTCTTTTGCAGTCAAGGCAGGAGAGGCAGCCTATCTACCTCTGGGGCACGATTACCCGGAAGCCCCCGAACAACTACCTAGAGAACAGGTATTAGCGAAGTTCAAACCGATCCTTGAAAACCCTGAGATCAAGAAAGTCGGTCAAAATCTAAAATATGACATCAGTATTCTGGCCAATGCCGGTATCAAGCTGGCCGGTGTCGCCTTCGATACCATGCTCGAATCCTATGTCTTCAATTCAGTGGCATCCAGACACGACATGGACGGGCTGGCACTCAAATACCTGGGGCACAAATGCGTCAGCTTCGAAGATATTGCAGGCAAAGGCGCCAAGCAGCTGACATTCAACCAGATCCCACTGGAAACAGCATCGCCCTATGCCGCAGAAGATGCCGATATTACCCTTAGGCTGCATCAACACCTATGGCCCAGGCTCGAGCGGGAGCAAGAGTTAGCCAAGGTTTTCACTGAACTTGAGTTGCCGCTTATTCAGGTGTTGTCACAGATGGAGCGCGACGGCGTGCTGATCGACAGTATGCAATTGTCGCAACAGAGTGATGAGCTGGCGCAAAAAATAGATGCGCTGGAGCAAAAAGCCTACGAGATCGCCGGAGAGAAATTTAACCTCAGTTCCCCCAAACAACTGCAGGCGCTGTTCTTCGAAAAACTGGGCTATCCGGTAATCAAGAAAACCCCGAAAGGTGCGCCATCCACTGCCGAGGAAGTCTTGATAGAGTTGGCTTTGGATTATCCATTGCCAAAGATTATTCTCGAGCATCGCAGCCTGACCAAACTCAAGAGCACCTATACAGATAAGTTACCGCTGATGATAAATGGCAAAACCGGTAGAGTGCACACCAGCTACCATCAGGCCAACGCCGCTACCGGCCGTTTGTCATCCAGCGACCCTAACCTGCAGAATATCCCTATCCGCACCGAAGAGGGGCGTAGAATTCGTCAAGCCTTTATCGCACCTTCAGGACGCAAGATTTTGGCCGCTGACTATTCACAAATTGAGCTCAGGATCATGGCTCACTTGTCCCAGGATGCCGGGCTACTGGCAGCATTCGCCGAGGGTAAAGACATTCACAGAGCAACTGCGGCTGAAGTCTTTGATGTGGCGTTTGAAACTGTCACCCCAGAACAGCGTCGCCGCGCCAAGGCGGTTAACTTCGGTCTGATTTATGGCATGTCGGCCTTTGGCTTGGCGCGCCAACTGGATATTCCCCGCGCTGAAGCACAAAGCTATATGGATACCTACTTCAAGCGTTATCCCGGCGTGCTCAAGTATATGGAAGAGACCCGAGCACTCGCCGCCGAGCAAGGCTATGTCTCCACACTATTTGGTAGACGCCTGTACCTACCGGAAATCCGTGATCGCAACGCCATGAGGCGTCAAGCTGCGGAACGGGCTGCAATCAACGCTCCTATGCAGGGAACAGCCGCTGACATCATCAAGAAAGCGATGATCAAAGTTGCCGACTGGATAGCCTCTGACACCAAGGGGGAGATCACCATGATCATGCAGGTTCACGATGAATTGGTGTTTGAGGTGGATGAAACGAAAGCAGAAGAGTTGCAACAACAGATCTGCAAACTCATGGCTGAAGCCGCTACCCTGGATGTCCCTTTGCTGGCCGAAGCGGGCCTGGGTGATAGCTGGGATCAGGCACACTGATAACCCACCTACTTCATCAAGAGCCATCCTTCGGGGTGGCTTTTTCGTATTTTGAACACAACGCAGTAATTATTCCCGCTTATTATCGTCACTAGCCAACCTATCTGAACTGAAAACAACACTTTCCGGCAATTAATCGACAAATGCGTGCTAACAGATTGCATTTTAAGCTCATTTCTGTAATTCACAGATCAAAAATTGCTGTTTCAACCAAGATTTCTTGTGATCGACTCCACATTATTGTCGTATTTTTGAAAAAACAGTTTTCCCATTAAAGATAAATGCAGTATTATTCTCGGCGTAGGGTACAGAGGTTAAGATGTTCTATCTTTCAGACCTTTATTTCACTTTTAGTGATCAGCCAAATTCTGGCGCCCCAGCAATCATTTGCTGGGGCTTTTTTTCGTCTACAGTATTTTTTAGAGCAATTACTTTAAACCTGATTCGATTCGCGCTATGCTACCGTCATTGAGAGCCATCGAAGTCCAAGTTTGATGGTACTTGAGTCTTGTTGAAATTTTAGCTTCTCCCCAAAAGAGCTAAGTTAACCGGTGACTGAGTCACCGGTTTTTTTTGTCCTGATTCTCCCAGCACAAACAACAAATACAAAAACGGCAGCCTCCATGGCTGCCGTATAGTGGTTTGGGTCCATCATCCTTGTTCGTTGTCTTCTTGTTCCAACCAGGCTGGATGGCACCACTCATCCAGAATTGCCAAAACCTTAGGTTTCCCGGTGCCCTTCAATGAAGAAAAAGGCTCGACTCTGACCCAATCACCAAAGTCAGCCAGCGCTTTACGTACCTCATTGACCGTTTTCATCTTGGCACTCTGTGGCAACTTATCTGCCTTGGTCAGCAGCGCCAACACCGGGATTTCACTGGCAACAGCCCATTCAATCATCTGCAAATCCAAGTCTTTCAACGGATGGCGAATATCCATCAGCACCACCACACCACTCAAGCAAGCCCGCTTTTGTAAATATTCACCCAAAGATTCCTGCCATTTGAGCTTCATGGCCAGTGGTACCTGAGCAAAACCATAGCCGGGTAAATCCACCAAACGGCGCTGCTCATCGAGCTCAAACACATTGATCAGTTGGGTACGGCCAGGAGTTTTACTGGTTCTGGCAAGGTTTTTCTGCTCGGTCAAAGCATTCAAAGCACTTGATTTACCGGCATTTGAGCGACCAGCAAAGGCGATTTCCACGCCGGTATCGCCAGGTAAGTGCTTGTCCAAATGGGCAATATCAGGCGCGCTGATAAGGAATTTTGTCTTGCGAAAATCGATACGAGTTGCTGTCACTTCTGACTCCGGAATTTTGCTGGGTGATAGCATAAATATTGAAGACTTGCTTACTTTTCCACGTTTTCGTGTAAAATATTAGCCCGATCACATTATTTGTATTTTACCACGCTTGCGGGTCACCCTAGTAAGCTCAGGACAATAATTTAACGAAAGAAGTTGGAACGCCATGAAAAAGTTAGCCCTTGCGCTGTCTGTAGTCGCCGCCATATCTTCACCTGCGATTGCTGAAGGTAATGCTGAAGCGGGAAAAACCAAAGCCATTGTCTGTTCTGCCTGCCACGGTCTTGATGGCAACAGCATGATCGACATGTATCCCAAATTGGCCGGTCAGCATACAACCTATCTGCAAAAACAGCTGCGGGAGTTTCGTAGTGCAGCTCAAACCGGTGGCAAGGATGGCCGTATGGATCCTATCATGGGTGGGATGGCGGTAGCCTTGAGCGATCAGGATATTGCCGATGTTGCAGCTTATTTTGCCAGTCAAACATTACAAGTTGCTGAAGTAAAAGATGTTCCTGATGCCGGCGAAAAGCTGTTCAAGGGTGGTGATATGTCTCGTGGCATAGCCGCTTGTTCTGCTTGTCACGGTCCTGAAGGTAAAGGCAGCGAACTGGCCGGTTTCCCGGCTGTTGCTGGGCAGCACGCCAACTACATCAAGATCCAGTTGAATAAGTTCCGTGACCAGAGCCGTCATAATGACCTAAACGGCATGATGCAGGACACAGCGAAAAAGCTGAATGATGCAGATATTGATGCACTGGCCAAGTACATCTCCAGCCTGAAGTAATTTTTGCTGTAACTTGGAAAAGGGTGAAGTTTCACCCTTTTCTTAAGCCACAATGTTTATGTTTACGTTTACGTAAACTGAAAACATTAATGCTTGACACAGATCACAGATTTAGGTTTAATGTGCCCGTACCGAGATAAACCCATCTGTTTGTATAAAAACTTTACCAACAACATTCAGGTTTCGGTATAATTTACATTCAAGATATAAGAATAAAGCAAGCCAATAACAATAAGACTACTAAGACCACTCGCAAATAATAATAATGAGTCGAGATTTCAGTTTGAAATCCAGGTCAATAAAAGTAAGGAACCGGCGATTTTGCCAAACCGCTTTTTAGCATTGTCCTTACGAATTAACAGGGGAACTTGCTCCAACAGGAAGATGTTTGCAGGACTCAAACATTGGCACGGGAAGCAACGCGCTTTGGATGCACTGGCTGGAAGCTTGTTATCACTGGAAGGTACTTGGTAGACAAGGATGGTCTGTTAGGCGTCACAGAAGACGACTGAATAATGATGAGTCAATTGGCCATCGCTATTTGCAGGAAACCCAAGAAAGTGTCTGGAAGACCGATAACGAGAAAAACTGCAGGGAAAGCTGTCAAAAAAGAAGGATATCGACCGGGAAAGTCGCATAGCAAGTAAGGAAACTTGAAATCAGAATAGGGTGTTAGTTAGCACCATCATAAGGCGGCAGCCATACTGCCGCCTTTTTTTATGGCATAATTTATTAACCACCATTGAGCAGATCTGAATTAGTCCATGCGTCGCTGCCCCCTGTGTCATAACGATCAGGCTGAACTCAGCTTTCAAGATAAGAAACGAGGTTTTTATCTCTGCCCTGAATGTCGGCTGTTGTTTGCAGACTCCAGCAGTTACCTGTTACCCGATGCCGAAAAGCAGCGTTACGGCCGAGCCCGCCAAACAGGAAAGCAAAAGCAGTTGGCTCGCTTTATCCACCCCTTGTTGGATCAGCTGCAATCTTTGCAGCCAACGCCTTTATTTGGTCTCAACTTTGGCCGAGTGCTAAGCGAGGATGGCCTGAAACAGATCCGCGACGCCGGTCACCATTTACAACAGTTCGATCCCTTTTTTGCAGCAGACCACCAGTTACTACATCACCAATATGACTTTATCTGTTGTTTTCGGGTATTCGAACACTTCAGGACCCCGGCCAAAGAGTGGAGCTTAATAGAAACCCTTTTGAAACCAGGTGGTTGGCTGGCCATATCCACCCCACTACTGACCTCTTTAGCCGCGTTCCCCAAATGGCATTACAAAAACAATCCAACCCATGTCAGCTTTTATCAGCAGCAGACATTTGCTTACTTGGCATCTCAGGGCAAATTTAGGCTAATATTTGCAGCGCAGGACTTCATCTTGATGCAAAAAACATCAGGATCTGCTATAACACGCGACCTTGATGCAGAACCGCCGCTTGTAGACTGAACCCGGCACGGTTCGGACGCAACCAACTACTTTTTATCGAGAGAATTATGTCCCGTAGTAAAAAGACCCGCAAAGTCGGCGAGAACAACCCCAAACTGGCCCCCAGAAGCAAGAAATCTGAGCGCGCTCCGGCCCGTAAGAAGCAGGACTCTGGCAATAAGGCGGGCAGCCGCCAGAACCCAGCTGCTCCGAAGGGGCAAAAACGTGCTGGCACTGACAAACAAGATATCCGCCTTGGCAGCAAAAAACCTGTCGCTCTGGATATAGTCAAAGAAAAGGTTGCACAGCCCAAACAACCCAAACTGACCGATGAACAGTTGCTGCTGCAACTGGAGGAAGATCCGCGCCTGAATAAGCTGCTGGATCAACTGGAAGAAGGACGGGAACTGGCCGCCGATGACCAGCAATGGCTGGAGCGGCAATTGGCCAAGATTGAGAAGCTAATGGAAAAACTCGGCATTACCGATTTGGATCAGAGCGATGAAGCCCCAGGCAAGGGTCATAGCGATGACGAGTTGCTGGAAAAATTCGAATCCGGTGCTGAACTTCTGAAACAATACCAAGACAACTAACGGAGGCCGGGATGCAGTTTATCCTCATCATCTTAGCCATGTTGATCATCATAGGACTGAGCGCCTATGCCACAGTGTTGCTGCTGCGTCTGAGGAAACAAACCCAGGCCAGAGAGCTGGCTATGGCTGAACAAAAGGCCGTTATGGAAGCGAAACAGGCATCCCTGCTTGCAGATATCCGCTATATTGCTGCCGCCATGACGGAAGAACGTTGTGAGTTGTCCGAAGGGGTAGTTAGAATCGTCAAACTGTTCGATCTGCTATCGCTGACAGAGAGAGTCAGTGGTGACTACCCGGATGTATTTACCCATTTTGAGCGTATCAAGGATCATCCCATTCTGGAGGCTAGGGCTCAGTTACCCAAGCAAGAACGGATGCGGCTCGACCTGGCCAGGATGAAGTCTGAAGCCGAGCTGGAGCAAGGCATATTGGCCGACGCCAAAAAACTCTCCGAGTTTCAGCTCAAACCAGCTCATTAGGCACCAACTGCCGGCTTGCTCTCAGCAGTCGGCAGCACTTTATTCACCCCCCTAACTCTTCGCCCCCAAAAATCAGCCCCAAACATCGGAGGCCTGTGTTTTGCTTACGCCTGAGTTCGCAGCCTTGTTTTGCCGTCTCAGCCAAACAATAATCAAACCTGCTGAATCTTTTCTCTGGCGTGAGTCGGTGCACAAAACCTCAATAAGGAAACAGACATTGAAAGCATTTTCAGGGATATTTCTTAACGTTTGCTTGTGTACATATAATTTTTACAACCTGGATCAAGGTTATTTGAGCAATAACCCTGCATACTTCGCTCATTGCTAATTTACTGTCGGAGGACACGCCTTGAAGCAGCCCACTCATATCAGCTGGGATCAATCAATGATCGAGAAATATAACTACAGCGGTCCCCGTTATACTTCCTATCCAACGGCGCTGGAGTTTGACGACTCATTCACAGAAGGCGATCTATTGTCGGCCATAGCCGGCAGCAAAAGTGACAAGCTATCTCTGTATATTCATATCCCCTTCTGCGCCAAACTTTGCTATTACTGCGGCTGCAACAAGGTGATCACCCGGCATCAGCACAAAGCTGATCAGTACATAGAGTACCTGGCAGCCGAAATCGTCAAGCGGGCACCTCTGTTCAAACACTACACTGTGACTCAGATGCACTGGGGCGGTGGTACGCCGACTTTCCTTAACCCAGAGCAAATCATCAAGTTATCGTCACTGTTGAAAAGTCACTTCAACTTTGCCGAACAGGGTGAATACTCTATCGAAGTCGACCCTAGAGAAATCGAACTGTCTATGCTGGATGCCCTTAAAGAGGCCGGCTTCAACCGTATCTCCATCGGAGTGCAGGACTTCAATAAAGAGGTTCAGGTAGCAGTTAACCGTGAACAGGATGAAGACTTTATCTTTGCGCTGATCAAAAAGGCCAAAGAGATGGGCTTTGTCTCTACCAACGTCGATTTGATTTACGGCTTGCCTCATCAAACACCGGAAACCTTTGCCGAAACCATTCAGCGAATTCTGGATCTGTCACCCGACCGTCTGTCTGTATTCAACTATGCTCACCTGCCGGCCCGCTTCGCGGCGCAGCGGAAAATTAAAGATGAGCACCTGCCCAGCCCACAACAGAAGCTGGACATGCTGCATCAGACTATTGAGACCCTGACCGGCGCCGGCTATCAATACATAGGCATGGATCACTTCGCCAAACCCGATGATGAGCTGGCCAAGCTGCAAAGAGAAGGCCGATTGCACCGTAACTTCCAGGGTTATACCACCCAAGAAGAGTGCGACCTCCTTGGACTAGGGGTGTCATCCATCAGTCAGATTGGTGACTGTTATGCGCAGAACCAAAAAGATATTCGCCCTTACTATGAAGCCATAGATGAGCAGGGTCACGCTCTGTGGAAAGGCTGTAAACTCAATCGTGATGATGAAATCCGTCGCGCGGTGATCAAGCAGCTTATCTGTCACTTTGAGCTTGATATGGCCAAGATGGAGCAACAATTGGGGATCCAGTTTGAAGACTACTTCGCCGAAGATCTCAAGCTGCTGCAAACCTTTATCGACGATAAACTGGTTAACATTGAAAACCGTCAGATCAGCATCAGCCCAACCGGGCGTCTGTTGATCCGTAATATCTGTATCTGTTTCGATGTCTACTTCCGAGAAAAGGCACGTCAGCAACAGTTCTCCCGGGTAATTTAACCCTGAGTAGAATAAAAAAGCCGATGAATGATTCATCGGCTTTTTTGTGTCTTAACCAAACTTTTATGCTTTAGCGGCGTAAAGTTCCCGGCGCTCGCTGTCTGAGAGGAAGGCCATCTCCACGCCATTACGCTGCAGCTTGGCCAACTCAGCGTCGGTGAAGCCCATCTCCTGCTTAACCACACGATATTCATGCTTGATATCTATGGCACTGACGCCTGGATCATCGGTATTCAAGCCAATCAGCACACCGGCTTCCATAAAGGTGCGCAGTGGATGCTCCTGATAGCTGCTCACAGTGGAAGTATGTAGATTACTGGTGGGACAGGACTCGATACCTATCTTATGTTCCACCAGATACTCCATCAATTTGGGATCATGAATGGCATTGACCCCATGGCCTATGCGAGTCGCCCCCAACTCCTTGATGGCTTGCCACATGCTTTGGGCACCGGCGGCTTCTCCGGCGTGAGCCGTTATCTGAAGTCCGGCATCACGCACCCGCTTGAAATGCTCGTTAAACAACTCACCGGGGAAACCCAATTCATCACCGGCCAAATCAACCGCGACCAGAGACTCCCTGTGCGCGAGCAAGCCATCCAACTCCTGAGTACAAGCCTGCTGGCCAAATGAGCGAGACAGAATACCTATCAGTTTTATCTTAACCTGATAGTCCTTGAGCCCGGCTTTTACACCATCAACAACGGCTTCCACCACGCCTTCTATCGGCAGCTTGTGATTCATTGCCATGTAGTAAGGGCTGAACCTTAATTCGGCATAGTCCAACCCGGACAATGCCGCATCGGCGACATTTTCATAGGCCACCCGCTTTACCGCATCCAAATCGGCCAGCACGGCAACCATCCAGTCCAGCTTTTTCAGGAAAGCCACTAAGCTGGATTCTTTGCCCTGGATCTGTACATAAGGTGCCAAATCCTCAAGCGAGGCCGCCGGCAAGGCAATGCCATGTTGGTGACCCAGTTCCCATATGGTCTCAACCCTGACATTACCGTCCAGATGGCGATGTAAATCAACCAACGGAATTGAAGTATCAATCATAAAAATAACCCCTGTATGAACTACCCCGCCAATGTAATTATTTTTTGGTCTGGGGACGCTTAAGTGTAACACGCCTTTTGTTAGCACCTCTTAGTCTACTGACAGGCTTTGTTACCAAAAGGTGACGTTAAATCTCTGGGGGTCCATCCGGGCTTGAGGCATAATCCGTCATCAAGGATAAAAAAGGAACAAAATCAAATGAAAAAACTCCTGCTCCCCCTATTGCTCACCGGACTCTTGGGCGCCTGCCAAACCCCTACTCATGAAACCAACACGCCAGAAATAGGCAAGCAGCAATCCCAAGCCGATAGCCAGCTCCAGCAGTTAATAACCGATGCCTGGCAGCAACGGCTGGCAGAAAGCCCACAGATGGCCTTCCAGTTTGGCGATGACTCGGCCGCGGGTAAATTAGCAGACTTGTCAGCTGAGGCTCTGGCGGCCGATGCTGCGGCCAATTCAGCACTATTGCAACGGCTAAAGGCGATACCCAGGGAACAGCTGAGCAAAGAAGCCGCCATCAATGCCAGTATTCTCGAATACCAATTGCAGGAGAATGTGGATAGCTTCAGGTTCAAGGCCCATTACCTGCCGATTACCTCAGAGAGTGGCTTTCACGCTTACATTGCTTCTATGGCCTCAGGGCCATTCAAGACAGAAGCCGATTACCGTCGCTACCTGCAGAAGCTGCAATCTCTGCCGCGCTACTTCCAGCAACAGATACACTGGATGCGCCAAGGGCTTGCCGAGGGTATCACTCAGCCGCAATCTGTGCTGAAAGGGTTTGAACAGAGTATTCAGGCCTATATAGTACCAGTGCAACAAAGCAGCTATTTCAAGCCGTTTGAGACGTTTCCAGAGCACTTTTCTGCCAATCTTAAACAGGAGCTGAGCCATGCCGGGTACGTCAGTGTCGAGCAGCATGTGTTACCAAGCTATCAAGCCTTCTGCGACTTTATGACCAAGGAATATATCCCTGGCGCCCGCCAGAGCATTGCCGCATCAGAGCTGCCCAATGGCCGGGCCTTTTATGAAAACAGGGTCAAGTACTACACCACTCTGAATATGACGCCTGAGCAAGTCCATCAACTGGGGCTGAGTGAAGTAAAACGGATCCGCGCCGAGATGGAAAAGATCATCAAACAAACCGGTTTTAAAGGTAGCTTTGCCGAGTTTCTGCATTTTATGCGCACCGACAAACGCTTTTATGTAGACTCGCCGGAGCAACTGCTCAAAGAGGCCTCCTATATTGCCAAAAAAGCCGACGCCATGCTGCCACGCTATTTTGGCAAGCTGCCACGCAAACCCTATGGCGTAGCCCCTGTACCGGCAGAAATTGCCCCCAAATATACAACCGGACGCTATTCCGGCTCCAACTCGGAGACTGTGGCGGGTTTTTATTGGGTAAACACTTATGCCTTGGATAAGCGCCCTCTCTATGAGTTGGAAGCACTCACCCTGCATGAGGCTGTTCCGGGTCACCACCTACAGATTTCTCTCAATCAGGAGTTGGAGCAACTGCCCGATTTTCGCCGCTATAGCTATATCTCAGCCTTTGGCGAGGGATGGGGACTATACAGTGAATATTTGGGGCTGGAAGGGGGATTTTATCAGGATCCCTACAGCAACTTTGGACGCCTGACTTACGAGATGTGGCGCGCCGCCCGCCTGGTAGTCGATACAGGTATGCACACCCAAGGCTGGAGCCGTCAGCAAGCAATAGACTTTATGGCCGGCAATACGGCTCTGTCGCTGCACAATGTCACCACAGAGATAGACAGATATATCTCCTGGCCTGGGCAGGCGCTGGCCTACAAGATTGGCGAGCTGACTATCAAACGTCTGCGAAAGCAAGCAGAAGACGCCCTGGGGGAAAAGTTCGATATCCGCCAATTCCACGATGCAGTTTTGGCACAGGGCTCAGTGCCCATGTCTGTGCTGGAACAGCAGATAGCCGACTTTATTGCCTCACAGCAATGAAGCCCTGTTTCTGATACACTCGGCCAGTGCCTTTGAGCACTGGCTTTTTAGATCAGGAAATATTGGATGGTAACGACCCAGGCCCGCAACGCAGAACCCGCTTCAACACAGTCTCAGTTGGAGACTTTCTGGCAAGGCGTCACCCATGCCAAGCTGGCGGTGGGATTCGGTAAAGAGCTGGCCTATGGTTATATTTGCCATCCAAAGGCGAAACAAGCCGTCGTCATCAGTAATGGCCGGGTCGAGAGTTATCTCAAGTATCGGGAACTGATCCATGACTTCTATCAGCAAGGTTATAGTGTCTACGCCTTGGATCATATGGGGCAAGGACTATCCAGCAGACTCACCGCCAATCCTCACCAGGGGCACATAGATAAGTTTCAGGACTATGTGGATCACTTGCATAGTTTTGTTGAGCAAGTAGTGGTTTCAAACCAATATGAACAGTATTTTCTAGTAGGCCACTCCATGGGCGGTGCCATAGGAACTCTGTATTTGCAGCAATATCCCCAGAGATTTACTGCCGCAGCCTTCTCTGCACCCATGTATGGGATCCGTTTGCCAATGCCGCGCAACTTCGTGCGTTGGTTGGCGGGAAAACTCAATAGCTATGGCCCGCATACCGAGCCCAACTATGTGTTATCCGGCCATGATTATCGTCCGCTCGCCTTTAAAGATAATCAACTGACCCACAGCAAAAGCCGATATCAAGCCTTACTGGATTTATGTCAGCAACATCCTGAGATCCAACTGGGCTCACCCACCAATCAGTGGTTGATAGAAGCTTTGGATGCTTGCGAGCAGACTATAACCGCAGCCAGAGAGTCAAGAGTGCCAATCCTCATTATTCAGGCTGAGCAAGACACTATCGTCGATAACCAGGCACAAATCGCCGCCCTTGGCCCCAAGGTGACATTAGAAAAGATCATGGGAGCCAGGCATGAACTCTTTATTGAAATCGACACATTACGTGAGCAGGTGCTGAATATTATTTTCAACTTCCTGGCGCAGCATACGGTAACTTACGCCTCGGAGGCCGCAGCAGAGCTGCAAACTCAACCTCAGGCAGAGGCTGACTGAACAGATACCCTTGGAAGTTGTCACAGCCGAGCTGATTCAAAAAGGCTCTTTGTTGAGCGGTTTCAACCCCTTCGGCAACCACTTTCAATTCCAGACTGTGGGCCATTTCGATTATGGCTTTAACTATGGCATCGGCACTGCGCCCAGAGCCAATCTTCTGCACAAAAGAGGCATCTATCTTCAGTCTGGATAGAGGCAGGTTCTGTAGATAACTCAACGAACTGTAGCCTGTGCCAAAGTCATCTATCGCCACGGATATCCCCGCCTTCCTCAACAGATCGATTCGGGTATTCATGATACACAGATTGGTCAACAAGGCGTATTCGGTCAACTCCAACTCCAGCGCATCTGTAGCAATCCCCTGAGCCTTCAGCAAGGCGATAAGACGCTCCACAAACTCGGGCTGATTGAACTGCCTGGCACTGAGGTTGATGGCAATTTTAGGCACCCCAATTCCCCTGGCCTGCTGCTCGCGAATGAAGCGGCAAACTTCAAGAATGACCCAATGGCCAATCTCACTGATAAGGCCGCTACCTTCAGCCACAGGAATAAAATCCGCCGGCGAAATATTCCCCTGCTGCGGATGCTGCCAACGCAATAACGCCTCAGCCCCAGTCAATTTCCCCTGGGCATCAACTATTGGCTGATAAACCAAAGAGAGTTGTTGCCGCTCAATTGCATAGCGTAGCTCATTCTGGATCAGCAGATTTTGGTGAGCCTTCACCTCCATCTCAGAGTTGTAGATCATGCAGTTATCTCTACCACCTTCCTTGGCCTGAAACATGGCCATATCGGCTCGCTTCAAAAGCTCCTCGGCATCAATATCATCCTGATCATCAAACAGGCAAACACCAATGCTGGCAGACACATGCAGCTGTTTGTCACTGATATTGAAAGGCCTGGCAACCAACTGTCTGATCTCACTGGCCAACGCCAAGGCTCGTCTTGCCGCCGTAGCTCTGTCTTGGGTTAGATCCTTCGCCAGAATAACGAACTCATCCCCCCCCAACCGGGCAACCAGGGTATTGGCGCTAAAATAGCCCGAAAACCTAGCAGCCAGTTGGATCAATAACCGATCGCCCAAATGATGCCCGAGCGTGTCATTGATGGTTTTGAAATTATCCAAGTCGATCAGGAACAGCGCTGCACACTGCTGGCTGTTGCGACAATGCTTTTGCTGCTCATACAAGGCATCCATCAAAGAGCGGCGATTGGCTAAATTAGTCAGGGCATCATGGTTGGCTAAATGGGCCAGGGCTTGCTGATTGCGCACATCATCCGACACATCGGCATGAGTACCTATAATCCGGCAAGGGCGGCCCTGTTCATCCCATTCAACCAGCATTCCTCTATCCAGCACCCAGATATAGTGCCCCTCTTTATGGCGCAAACGGTGAACACTCTCAAACGCCTCAGTTTCACCATTGAGATAAGCCTGCAAAGACGACAACACGGCTCCTTTGTCGTCCGGATGCAGTCGGCTTTCCCAAGTAGAATAAAGCCCTTCGAGTTCGTGTGGGCCATAACCTATCATCTCTTTCCAGCGGTCCGACAGAAAAACTTCGCCGCTGGCTATGTTCCAGTCCCAGATCCCATTGCGAGTCCCTTCCACCGCAAACAACCAGCGTTGTTCATTGTCCCTCAATTGCTTCTGGGTTCGCTGCAACTTCTGTTGGCTCCGGTGCAAATAATCCTTTAGCACCCGTATTTCACTGAAAACCCAAGTGTTATCCATATGAAAAGGGATGTTCTCGCCCCCTCTGGCCTGCCAAGCCAGAGCCCTTAAAGGGCGGATTAACATAAAGTGCAACACCAGCATAAAGCCCAAAACAAATAAGGCTCCCAAGCCCCAAACCCGCATAAAACGCAGATTGAGGTCATCAGTTACCTTGGCCATTGCAGGCGATAGATCATACTCGAGATAAAGCAGTTCGGCCTTGCCCCCAAAACTAACGGGAGCCTCGGTGATGACGGGATAATATGCCTGTATTGATAGCCTATCCATATTGGCAAATATCCGTGGCTTTCCAGAATCAACCACTTGCCGGTGTAACGCCATTGAATAGCCATCGATCACTTGCGAAGCCCGACTGTCGCGCCAAACAACATGATTGGCGTAGCGGATAAGACTGGTGTCATCTAGCAGTATGTACACCATGATGTTGAAGTCTGTCGCCGCCAGAGATATCTCCTCGGCCACACTGTCTAAATTTTGATTGTGAATCGCCCTCTCAACAAGATGTTGCATCCTGAAAAGTTCTTTCTCAAGCTGCTTTATCTGGGCCGTAGACGCCTCGGATTCCAAAGACTGGCGTTCATAAAAATACTCTCCGGCAACCAGGCAGAGATAAATAAAAAAAACACAAAAAGGAACAACATAGGCCATGGCAGGCCTTGGCATCTTCACAAATGAAATCCTTGATGTTCATGACAAAAAGGCACACACAATGCTTAATGCTAACGGTAAATTAACCTACAGGCAAAGAGTCTGCCGCTAAAATTGTTTTCATGTTTTGAGTACACATGTTTTGAGTACATAGAGAAGATGCGTTACAGAGAAAACATTTGTATGCAACTTCTTCTCTTGATCAAAGTGACAGGATAACTTGAACCACAAGAAACCAGACTAAAAGCCAATGTGGCCAGGTAAGGGGCAAGCATTCCCCTTACCTGAGCATCAATTACTTTTTAGCAGCCACTCTGGCGCGGGCGGCGTGCAGCTTCTTGTAGCTTTCGATCAGTCGCAGGTGTTTTTCCAGGCCTTCGAGCTGCATATTGGTTGGGGTCAGGCCGTAGAAGCGCACTGTGCCATTGACCGAACCTATGGCGGCATCCAGGGTTTCCTGGCCGAACATGCGTCCTAAGTTGTACCGGTAGTCGTCCAGCTCGAGTTCATCGTCCAGGCTGATCTCCAACACCGCCTGCAGGCATTGATAGAAGAGGCCGCGAGCGACGGTATTGTTGTTATACTGCAGGAAGGTTTCGGTCAGCTCCAGCGCTTCTTCCAGCTCACCTATGGCCAGGCAGATCAGCAGTCTGAGCTCGAGTATCGTCAGTTGGCCCCAGACGGTGTTTTCATCAAACTCTATACCTATCAGGGTGATGATATCCGTGTAGATATCCAATTGGCTGTCTTCGAGGCGCTCGGACAGGCTTTGCAGTTGGCTGTCGCTGAGGCGATGCAGGTTAAGAATATCTTCTCGGTAGTCCAGCGCTTTATTGGTGTTGTCCCAAATCAGATCCGATACCGGATACACCTCGGAGAAGTCTGGCACCAGGATCCGACAGGCGTTGCCTATCTCGGTAAACTCGGCGATGTAGACCTCTTTGCCCATCTCTTCAAGAATCCCGAACAGGCTCTGGCTCTCTTCGGCGTTGCTGCCGGAGAAGTCCCATTCGACAAACTCATAGTCCGGCTTGCTACTGAAGAAGCGCCAGGAGATCACTCCGCTGGAGTCGATAAAGTGTTCAACAAAGTTCTCCGGCTCCTGCACCGCCATGCTGTTGAAAGTAGGCTTTTGCACATCGTTTAGGCCCTCGAAACTGCGGCCCTGCAGCAGTTCGGTGAGGCTGCGCTCCAGCGCCACCTCAAAACTGGGGTGGGCGCCGAAGGAGGCAAATATACCGCCGGTGCGGGGGTTCATCAGGGTCACACACATGACGGGGAACTGGCCACCGAGGGAGGCATCCTTGATCACCAGCGGAAAGCCCTGCGCCTCCAGCGCCTCTATGCCGGCCACTATCGAAGGATACTTGGCCAGCACGGCTTTCGGCACCTCAGGCAGAACCAGCTCCTCTTCTATGATGCGGCGCTTCACCGCCCGCTCGAAAATCTCGGACAGACACTGCACCTTGGCCTCATCCAGATTGTTACCTGCACTCATGCCGTTGCTGAGATACAGGTTTTCAATCAGGTTGGAGGGGAAATACACAGTCTCGCCATCGGACTGACGCACATAAGGAATGGCGCAGATGCCGCGCTCGACATTGCCCGAGTTGGTGTCGATAAGGTTGGAGCCGCAGAGCTCGCCATCCGGGTTGTAGATTTCCAGGCAATAGTCATCAAGGATCCCGGCTGGCAGCTCATCGTTGGGGCCGGGCTGGAACCACTTCTCATTGGGATAGTGAACAAATTCGGCGTTGGCGATCTCGGGGCCGAAATACTGGTCGTTGTAGAAGAAGTTGCAGCTGAGACGCTCGATAAACTCGCCCAGAGCCGAGCAGAGCGCGCTCTCTTTGGTTGCGCCCTTGCCGTTGGTAAAACACTTGGGCGAAGCGGCGTCACGGATATGCAGCGACCAAACGTTGGGCACCAGGTTACGCCAGGAGGAGATCTCTATCTTCATCCCCAGTCCGGCCAAGGTGTTGGTCATGTTGGCTATGGTCTGCTCCAGCGGCAGATCCTTACCCAGAATAAAGGTGCTGTGGCTGTCATCCGGCTTAAGCATCAGCATCGCCTGGGCGTCCTGATCCAGGTTATCCACGGTTTCCAACTGGAACTCGGGGCCGGTCTGAACCACTTTCTTCACAGTGCAGCGGTCGATGGAACGCAGTATGCCTTCACGGTCTTTGTCAGAGATGGTGTCCGGCAGTTCCACCTGAATCTTGAAGATCTGGTTATAACGGTTTTCCGGGTCGACTATGTTGTTTTGCGACAGGCGTATGCCTTCGGTAGGAATATCGCGGGCGACACAGTACACCTTCACAAAATAGGCGGCACACAGCGCTGATGAAGCCAGAAAGTAGTCGAACGGGCTCGGCGCCGAGCCATCACCCTTGTAGCGGATTGGCTGGTCGGCAATGACACTGAAGTCATCAAACTTGGCTTCGAGTCTAAGGTTGTCGAGAAAATTTACTTTGATTTCCATTGGATAGTTCCGAGTTCCGGCGGGGTTTCCCGCTCGCCCTATGACACTCGCCGCAGCGGTAAAACCAGCGACCGGCTGTGATCTGGGTCAAATTGAGCAAAATTGGGGGAATTATCCGCTTTTTAGCGGCAAAAGTCATTGTTGGCCACTGACGGCGACTTGGCACCGGCACCAGAGAAGCGAACAAGCCAGAATCAGGATCCGGATACGATAAAACATAGACATGCCTCACCCACAAGAGTGTTTTTGCAAACCATACTGAATACCTGACAGATCTAGTCAGATTTTTTATTGATCTAAATCAAATACATGTTTATTTTATCGCGGAACATATAACTTAAATAAATCTTTGAGGTTGTCGTTATGTTGGATCAACACACTATCCAAGTGGTCAAGAGTACTATTCCCCTGCTGGTTGCCGCCGGCCCAGAGCTGACCAAACACTTCTATCAGCGCATGTTCCACCACAATCCCGAACTGAAAGATGTGTTCAACCTGGCTCATCAGCATAAGGGCGATCAGCCGGTAGCCTTGTTCAATGCCGTCGCCGCCTATGCCCAACATATCGACAATCTGGCTGTTCTCGGTGAAGCCGTGGAAAGAATTGCCCAGAAACACACAGGCTTTCTGATCAAACCCGAGCAATACGCCATAGTCGGCAAGCATCTGCTTGCCACCCTGGAAGAACTCGGCGGCGATGCCGTCACGCCAGAGGTACTGGGCGCCTGGGAGAAGGCTTATGGGGTGTTGGCCAATATCTTTATTGGTCGCGAAGCGCAGATTTATGCCGATGCAGCAGGCAAACAAGGGGGGTGGAGCGGCACCCGCACCTTTGTTGTCAGCAACAAACGCCGCGAGTCTGCCGCCATTACCTCTTTCGAACTCACGCCCAAGGATGGCGGCCCTGTGGCCGATTTTAAGCCGGGGCAATACCTGAACATCAAACTCAGCCATCCGGCGCTGGCCCATACCGAGATACGCCAATACTCACTGGCGGATGCCCCCAACGGCCGCAGCTATCGCATCGGCGTTAAACGTGAAAACGAAGGATTGGTTTCCAACCTGCTGCACAATGAATTCGATATCGGCAGCGAGCTTGAGCTAATCCCGCCGGCGGGGGATTTTTTCATGAATACTGAGCCTGAAACCCAGGTTGTGCTGCTATCTGCCGGAGTTGGCCTGACGCCTATGCTGAGCATGTTAAACAGTCGCCTGCAGCAAGACTGCGCCGAGACACTATGGCTGCATGCCTGTGAAAATGGCGCCCAGCATGCTTGTGCCGAAGAGATACGCCGCAAGCAGGCCGAGCAGACAAATCTCAAAGCGCTGACCTGGTATCGCCAGCCGCTTGAGACTGATATTCAGGGACAGGATTATGACCTGAAGGGCACCATGGTGCTGGAGCCGATAGCGGCCATGCTGCCGTCCGAGGGCCAATTCTACTGCTGTGGCCCCATAGGCTTTATGCAGAGCATCAAGGCGCAGTTGCTGGCCCTGGGTATTGAGGAAGCGCAGATCCACTACGAAGTGTTCGGTCCCCATCAAGGGCTCTGATGCAGCCACGCGGGCGCCGCTTCAGGCGCCCTGTTGCAGTAAGCCTTCTTCTTCGGGCTGCTCTTCCAGCGGCTCCACATGGATAAACACCGCCGCATGGGGGATGGCGGCCATCAAGGCCTGCTCGATACGGTCACAGATGGCATGGGAATGGCCAACGCTCATCTCCTTGGGCAAGGTCAGGTGGAAGTCGATATGACGCCGTCTGCCCGCCTGACGGCCACGCAAGTCGTGAAAACCGCCTTCATTGGGACAGTGGTGCGCGATTATCTCGGCGGCCCGGTTAAGCTCCTCTTCGCTGATGCTGTGATCCAGCAGCGGCTTGAAGGCCTGATCCAACATGCTTATCGCTTCTTTGAGAATAAACAGCGCCACCCCTATGGCCACTATGGGATCCAGCAGCGCCAGATTATGGCCAAAATAGCCACCCACCCAGATCAGCAGCAGCCCCACGGCTACCCCGAGGGAGGTGAGCACATCGGCCTTAAGGTGCAGGGCATCGGCCTCAAGCGCCACCGATTGTTCTTCCCTGGCCACCCGGTAGAGATAGGCACTGACGCCAGTGTTAACCAACGCCGACAACAGCATCACCAATACCCCCCAACCCAGGCCTTCCACCTCTGAGGGGCTGAGCAACTTGCCGACGGCCTCGAAAATAATCCAACCAGCCGCCGCCAAAATCAACAGCGCCTCAATAACCCCGGAAACATTCTCTATCTTGTCGTGACCGTAGGGATGATCCCAGTCCGGCGGCACATCGGCGCGGCGCACAGCAAACAGAGCGATCAAGGCCGCCACCAAATCCATGGCGGAGTGAATCGCTTCCGAAATGATACTGACCGAGCCACTGACAATACCCGCCGCCACCTTCATAATGATCAGCGAAATATTGGAGCAGACCGAAACCATGGCGGCTCTGGCTTTTCTGGACATCTATTATTCTCCCTCAATACGGCTTGAGACTTGGGGACTGTCGTCAGTTAAAGGTGATTACCTGGGCTCGTGCGCCCTCGCCCCGGTCAATCAACAGCAAAATCAGGCCAAACAACACTTGTGTCGGCAATAACAACACTAGCCAACTGCTCCACAGCAGGCTGTCGTCGACCCGAATAACAAACTTAAGTTGCAACGCCAGCAAAGCAAGCAACCAGAGCGCAAAACAACGAAAACGGCAAAAGAAGCTGCCAAGGCCCATGAGCCACAGCAACCACATAGGATCCGACCATCCACCGGCCCCCTCTGGAGTCAATTGCCCGGGCAGTCCGGCGCCGCTGATATAGAGTTTTCCGACCACTGCCGTGCCGCCTATCTCGGCGGCCAGGGTAAAACTCGTGGCCAACCAAGCCATTAGCAGCAACAAACGTGCAGATGAAAAACGCATGCGGGCCCAACCAACAAACCAAAGGGCCCGATAGTGTATGACAATAGAAAAAGTTCAACAATAGCTTATAGTTAGAACAAAAACGGAACCATTTTCGTCCTCATTTACATAGTTAATCTCCGCCTTATGCTGTAAACAAAAGGGGCCAAAACTGTGTCCATTCGCGAGTGAGAGAATGACAAGCAATATTTTCAATACTTCTCTGTCATCAACTTAAACTTAACCTCGCCCATCGCATTAACTTTCCATTAGAAGTTTACTCACTCCCCCAGACAATCCCTAAATAACGGTTCCTATTTGTGCTACACCTTGTAGAACCCTTGTAGCGCAAGGGTTACCGAACATGTGCTCTTGAAGCCCAGCTCACCAAGCTTGATGTTATAACTGCGTCAAGTTACTACTCAGAAACGATATAGGTGCAATGATCTACTCATCTAGGCAAAAAAGATGCTTACCCTGATCCGTGGCGATAGGAGTTGCAAGCATTCATCATCGATTGGCCGTAACCCATGTATAAACCATGTTCCATAGCACTAAGGCCGTTGGCTCCGGACTCTAGTTATCACCGGCACACGATGACAACCGCTAGCGTGTTTTGATGGTGATATTATGTATCTGTCTTGCCTTGTCATAACACCTCAAAGCGGAAGTTTTTCACATTTAAAGTACGTCATATTGATTGGGCAATTTCTTGCCCGCCGGGCAATTTTTTGCTCAAGTTCGGGCAATTTTTTGCCCAGCCAGTTGGGCTATTTTTTAAACAGTAACGAAATCAATTGATTAAATTTTGGCGCGAAGGTTGCTTTAGCTAGGAAGGTTAATCCAAACCTCAGTGAATTTTAAAAAGGAATTTATCATGCCAACACCATGTTATATCTCTATCGAAGGCCAAACTCAGGGCAACCTCACTGCCGGCGCCTTTACTGCGGAATCCGTCGGTGACATCTTTGTGGAAGGCCATGAAGACGAGATGCTGGTTCAGGAGTTCAACCACATTGTGACTGTGCCAACCGACCCTCAGTCCGGCATGCCTTCCGGTCAGCGTGTGCACAAGCCGTTCAAGTTCACCGTCGCGCTGAACAAAGCCGTTCCTCTCATGTACAACTCACTCTCTTCCGGTGAGAAACTGACCAAGGTCGAGCTCAAGTGGTACCGCACTTCTATCGAAGGTAAGCAAGAGCACTTCTTCACCACCAAGCTGGAAGGCGCCACCATCATTGATATCAACTGTCATATGCCTCACTGTCAGGATCCCAACAAAGCCGACTTCACTCAGCTGGTTGAAGTGTCCATGGCCTATCGCAAGATAGACTGGGATCACGTCAGCGCCGGAACCTCTGGTGCCGACGATTGGCGCAAGCCCATCGAAGCGTAATTCAGTCAACGACTGATTTGCTTGAATGTATGCGGGCAAAACGCTCGCATACATTTTGCTATCTGCTACAAGGTTTTTCCAAGTAGCGTCTCAATGGCAAGAAAAGAGTGATTCTAGCGGATTAGAGTCAGGACGAACTCGAACAAGGATACCGGCTATGTTTTATCTTGGCAGTGGTTTGCGGTTTCATTTCAAG